>DASQHK010000669.1:0-11528 GCA_035632135.1 Bryobacterales bacterium | reverse complement strand
ATGCAAGGGGCAGCCCAGGTCACGCTGGCTACGGCGCTGCTATACGGCCTCGTGCAGCTTGGCTATCTGAAGCGCCGGGCGCTGCGGGCGCCCGTGCTGGCGGTGGCGGATTGAGGAAACTGACATGATTCGCGAGTCGGTGCGGGCGTCTTACGACACCTGCGGCTGGAAAAGAGGCGAACCTGGCTTCTCACGCGCCATTCAGAAGCCGCGCGGGGGCGAAACATGGAACGGCACATGCGAACGATGAAAGTTCTCCACGTGGTCCACAACTCCCATCCGGATTTGACCGGCGGGGCCATCCGGACGCGCTACCTGGTGGAAACCCAGGCGCGGATGGGCGTGCAGCCGGTGGTGTTGAGCGCGCCGTTTCAGCCGCCGCTCGATCCCGGCCAGGGCCATGGCGTCGAATGGCTCGGCGGCGTCCCTTACTATCGCAGCTACAACGGGACCGACCCGGCCCGATTCATGGCGGCGAATAAGCCTTGGTGGGAGCGGGCGGCCAAGATGGGCGCGCTGGTCTCGTTTGTGCGCCGCATCTGCCGCGTGGCGCGCGAAGAGCGCGTGGATTTGATCCATGCGCACAGCCTGTTTTTTTGCGGGCTGGCTGCGATTGCCGCCGGCCGCCGGCTGGGCCTGCCCGTGGTCTACGAAGTCCGCTCGCTCATCGAGGATGGTCTCGAGAGCGGGGGGAGGCTGGCGCCTTTCGCTCACCGGCTGTTCCAGCGAGCGGCCTGCCGGCTCGCCTCGCGCGTCGTCGTGATTTCCGAGGGTCTGCGCGAGGAGATGGTCCGTTGCGGCGTAGCTGCGAGCAAAATCACCGTGGCCGGCAATGGCGTGGACCTTGAGGCGCATCGCCCGCCGCCCGAGCGCCGGCGCGAGACCCGCGGGCCGTTCGCGCTCGGCTACATCGGCACGCTGGTTTCCTACGAGGGCCTGGATTTGTTGATCGACGCCGTCGCGCTGCTGGCCGCTGCGCACCCGGAGCTGCGGCTGCGGATCGTCGGAGACGGCCCGGTGCGGTCGGCGCTGGAGGAGCAGACGCAGCGGCTGGGACTCGAGGCGGCGGTGTGCTTCCTCGGGCGCGTGGAGCACGGCGACATCGCCGCGCAATACGAAGCGATCGATCTCTTCGTGCTGCCGCGGCGCCCGAGCCGCCTCACCGATGCGGTGACGCCGCTCAAGCCGCTGGAGATCATGGCTCACGCCAAGCCGCTGCTGGCCGGCGATTGCGGCGGCCATCGGGAACTGATCGTGGACGGCGTCAGCGGCGCGTTGTTTCACGCCGCCGGCGCCGGGGCCCTCGCCCGCTGCATCGAGCAGATGATGGCCGATCGGGAAGGCCTCGCCCGCCTCGGCCGGCAGGCTCGCGAGTGGGTGTGCCGGAATCGAAGCTGGGAAACGCAATGCGGGCCGGTCATCGAGCTGTACGAAAAGCTTCTCGAGGGGCGTCGTACGGGCGGAATTCTGCTGGTGGCCCCGAAACCGCGCGCCGCGCCGACCGGCGGGGTGGAAACCGGCGTGGCCCTGATTCTTCGCTCGCCGGTGCTCCAGAAGCACGGTATCGCGGTTTGGGACCGCGGGCGGCTGCGGTGCGGCGGCTTCCGGCTCGCGCGCGCCGCCCGCCAGCTCCTCCATTTCGCCCGCTTTGCCGCGTACTTGGCCGCACACCGGCCGCGCGCGGTCCGCATCAAGACGTCTTCCGGCGTCAACTTCTTTCAGTCAGCGATCTATGCATGGATCAGCCGGAGGCTGGGCTGCCGCGCTGTGATGGAGCTGCACAGCGGGGAGTTCGAGGGGTGGTACGAGAGCCGGTCCGTCATCGGGCGATGGGTAATCCGGCTGGCGCTGCGCTGTCCCTCCGAGCTGGTGGCTCTTTCCGAATACTGGCGGAACATGCTGGCGCGCGTGGCGCCGGGCCGGCCGATTCAGGTCGTGCCGAACGGGGTGGAGATTCCGGAGTTGCTCGAGCGCCGCCCGCACAGCGGCGCCCTGCGCGTGCTGACCATCGCCACGCTGGGCGCTTATAAAGGCCACTTCGACATTCTCGCCGCCGCCGCGCAGCTCCGCGACCGGCCCATTCGCTTTCTCCTGGCCGGACCGGATGAAACCGACGGCCGCGGCGAGGGCGGCCTGATCCGGCGGTGGGCGGACGTGTTGGATCTTAACAATACTGTCCGGTTTGCCGGCCCGGTCGGGCCGCAGGAGAAATGGAAGCTGCTGTTCGAGGCCGACGTGTTCTTGCTGCCCTCGCGCGCTGAGGGCATGCCCAACGCCGTGCTGGAGGCGATGGCGGCCGGGCTGCCGGTGGTGGCCACGCCGGTCGGGGCGCTGCCGGAGATGCTGGGCGAGGGCCTGGGAGCGCGCTTCGTTCCGGTGGGCGATTCCGAGGCTCTGACGGAAGCGCTCCTCGAGTTGCTCGCGGACCCGGCGTGGCGGGAAAAGATGGGCCAGTGGAACCGGGCTCGCGTCGAGGCGCGCTACAGCATGCGCCGCGTCGAGCAGCTTCTGGACGCGCTTTACGCCGGCAGGCTGGCCGGAGCAATCCTGCCTGCGGAGACCATCGAGCGCACGCCGGAGATTCTGGCGGCGGGGAGTGCTTCCAAATGAAGATCGTCTATTTCAACTACGAATGGGACCTGCGGGCCTCCACCGGCGCGGCCACCCAGCTCGAGCAAACGGTGAAGGGATTGAAGCGGCTGGGGCACCAGGTGCTGGTCGTCGACCGTCATCGCAAGCCGCCGAACTGGAGCCACGGGAGGCGCCAATGGCTGCATGGCTGGCTCTGGGAGACGGCCAATCATTGGCGGTCGCTGCGAGGCGTGGGGCCTGAGATGGATGTGTTGCGCCGGGAGCGGCCGGACGTGGTGCTCACCCTGCACGCCCTGCGCTTCTCGAGTCTGCTGGCCGCGCGGCGGCTGGGGATTCCGGTTGTGCTGCAGGTCAACGCGCCGGTGCCGCATGAGATTCGCTGCTACCGGCCGGAGCTGCGACTTTTGCCGAGGATCTCGGACTGGGTCGAGAGGCGCATGCTCCAGGCGGCCGACGGAGTGATCGTAGTGTCGAACGCCTTGCGGGACCATCTCGCCAGGCGGGGCGCCGAGCCCGCAAAGATCACAGTAATACCTAACGGAGCGGACGTCCAGCTTTTCCGGCCGGAGGCGGCCGAGCCGGCCATCCGCGCCCGGTTTCCAGGCCAGATCCTGGTGGGCTTTGCCGGAAGCTTCGCCCGCTTTCACGGGCTCGAGCTGCTGGAGCAGGCCATTGACCACATCTCCTGCCGGCAGCCGGGAGTTCAGTTCGTGCTGGTTGGAGGTGGTCCGGGGGCCGACCAGCTTCGCGGGCGCTGCCGCCGGCTTGGCTGCGACGGCCAGGTGATGTTTCTGGGGGCGCTCGCGCACAACCAGATGCCGGGCGTGCTAGCCGCCATGGATGTGCTGGTAGCCCCGTACGCCAGCCAGGATTTCTTCTACTTCTCGCCCATCAAGCTGTTTGAGTATATGGCTAGCGGCAGGGCCGTGGTGGCCGCGCGCCTGGGCCAGATCGCCGAAGTGATCGAGCACGGCCGCAACGGCTTGCTCTATGACCCCGCGGACCCCGGCGATTTTATCGAGAAACTGCTGGAACTGGTGCGCGACCCGGCTTGCCGCGCCCGTCTGGGCGCCAAAGCGCGCCGAACCATCGCTGCTGGCTACACCTGGGACCACAACATCCGGCTGGTGGCGGAGGCGCTCGAGCGCGCCGCCGGCTTGGGCGAACCTGCAAGCTGCGAGGAGCACACAGCGCCCCGGCGCGCGCGTAGGGCCTGCTGAGAGGGCTCTGCCGGCTCTCGCTACTTGGTTTCCTGCTCGACTTGGCTGCGGACGGGGATCAGCTTGCCGTTCGCGTCGCGCTCCGAGACGGTGGTCTGGGTGGTCTTGCCGTCCACGGTGGGCGTGGTGATCTGCTTGGTCACCGAGAGGCCGCTCAAGCGGCTTGGGTCAGCCACTTGGCGCATGCGCTCCGAGGTGGTTTCGACGATCTTGCCGTCGGGCTGAACCTGCCTCTCCTTGTGAATCTTCGCGTCGAGGCTGGGGGTGTTGGGGTGGTTCAGGTCGGGCGTGGTGCCGGCGATCTTGGTGGTATAGACCTCAGCATCCTCAATCTGGCTCCCGTCGGGCTTCTGGATCGTGGTGGCGATGGTTTGCGAGACGAAGTCCATCTGCCCGGTCGGGCCGAGCTGCCACTTCTTGGAATCGCTGCTGGTCGTATCGCCCGATTTGGTGGCGGTCGAGACTTCGCGCTCCCGCTCCACGTAGTTGCCGTTGGCGTCGAGGAACTTTCGGGAGCTGTCGGCGTTTGTGACCGAGCCTTGCTTGGTTTCGGTGCGCTCATCCCGCTCCACCACCCGCGTGCCGCCGTTGATGGACGGGCGCTCGACCACCGTGGTGGCGTAGCCGCCGCTGTCGCCCTTCTTTTCGGTCGTGGTTCGCCGCTCCACAAACTGCAACTGGCCGTTCACGTCCTGGTTGTAGAGCACGTCGGTCGTCTCGACAGTGCCATCGGGCATTTTCTTGCGCTCGGTTTTTATGACTTCCTTGGTCGTCGGGCGGCCCATCGGATCGTAACGCTGGATCACGCGCTCGCTCTGGCGGTCGTCCGGCTGGCCGCTGAGCACCCGCTCCTCGCCCTTGCGCACCACCACCGGCAGGCCCTCGGGGCCGCGCGCGAGGTCCTCGCGCAGGATGGGCGCGTCGGGGCCGGCGCCCAAGCGCTGCTGTTGCGAGCCTGCGCTGGCGGGCACGCGGTTGCCGTTTATGTCGTAAATGTAGGGTGTCTCGCGGTAATCGCGCGGCTCGGCGGGAGCCGGCGCCGGCTTCTCGGCGGGCTTCTCCGCAGCCGCCTTGCCCGGCGCTTTCTCCGGCGCCTTCTGTTGCGGAGCACTCTGCTGCGCGGGCAGGCACAGCGCGAAGGCGAGAAAAGTTGCAAAGGCCACAAATCTCATAGCAGTGTGTTCAGGCCAGGGCGCCTGTTCCCTGCCTTTTAGTGTAACCCAGTGAGCAAACTGCGCAATAGGGGGAAATGCTTATGCCGCGGCAGTATCGTGGTCTTCCAATTCACCAGTTGTCCTCGCCGGTACGATAAAATTAGGAGAGAAGGGATGGCTGCCATTACCAAGCCGAATCTGGAAGTCGAGCATGGCGGGATTGTCCCGGCGCCCGTGGCGCTGGAGCTTTACCGCAAGATGCTCAGGGTCTTTTACGTGGAAGAGCGGATGAAGGTGTTCGTGAAGCAGGGCAAGTGCACGTTCTACGCCTCTACGCGCGGGCACGAAAAGTTGCAGATCGGCATGACCCTGCTGCTGCAGCCGCGCCACGACTGGTTCTTCACCTACTACCGCGAGAAGGCCATCGCGGTGGGCCTGGGGATGCCGCTGCGGGACATTTTCCTCGGCATGCTGACGCGCGAGGGAGACCCCAGCTCGGCCGGGCGCAACATGCCCGAGCATTTCTCGTCGCGCGAGCTGAACCTGGTGTCCCAGACGGCCTCGACCGGAACGCAATATCTTCCAGCAGTAGGCATGGCGCGCGCCATCAAGCAGGATGGCAGCGACCGCGTGGTATATGTTTCCTCCGGCGAAGGCGCCACTAGCGAGGGCGAGTTCTTCGAGGCGCTGAACTGGGCGGCGCGCGAGCGGCTGCCGGTGCTGTTCGTGGTGCAGAACAACGGCTACGCCATCAGCGTCCCGCAGAACACCCAGACGAGCGCCGAGATTCACCGCATCGCCCGCGGCTTTGGCATGCCCACCTACGATCTGGACGGCACCTGGTTCGAGCCGATGTACCAGACGCTGCCGCCGGTGATCGAGCGCATGCGCCGCGGCGCCGGGCCGGCGCTGGTGGAGGGCCAGGTCATTCGCATGGACCCGCACTCGTCCTCCGACGACCAGCGGAAGTATCGCCAGGAGGGCGAGCTGCAGGAGCTGCTGGTCCGCGATCCGATTTACCAGACGGAGCGCTACCTCGAGCGGAACAAGATCCTGACGCGCGAGCAGATGGACGAGGAGCGCGATCAAATCAAAGCGGAGGTCGACCGCGCCGCCGAGGAGGCGGATCAGCACCCGGTCCCCTCGGGCGAGAACCTGCTGGCCCACATTCACGCGGCGGACGATCCGGTGGTGGCGGCTGCGGGGGGCCCCGAGCCTGCCCCGCCCCGTTACCTTTCCGACGCGCCCATCACCATGATCGACGCCATCAACCACGGGCTGCGCGAGGAGCTGGAGCGCAATCCGAAGATCGTGATGTGGGGCGAAGACATCGCCGACCCGAAGGGCGGCGTGTTTGGGGTGACGCGCGGGCTCAGCACGGCGTTTCCCGGCCGCGTCGGCAACTCGCCGCTGGCCGAAGCCAGCATCGTCGGCGTGGCGGGCGGCATGGCGATCGGCGGCTACAAGCCTATTGTTGAGATCCAGTTCGGCGACTACCTGTGGCCGGGCTTCATGCAAATGCGCGACGAGGTCGCCACGGTGCGCTGGCGCAGCCAGGGCGTCTGGACCTGCCCGGTGGTGGTGCGCATCGCCGTCGGCGGCTACATCAAGGGCGGGCCGTGGCATTCGGCCTGCGTCGAGGCGTTCTTCGCGCATGTTCCCGGCTGGTATGTCGTGTTCCCGAGCTGCGCCGACGACGCCAAGGGGCTGATCAAGAGCGCCGCACGCTGCCAGGACCCGGTGGTGTTCCTCGAGCACAAGGGGATTTACCGCCGCATGCAGGCCAAGACGCCCGAGCCGGACGCCGATTATGTGGTGCCCTTCGGACGCGGCCGCCTCCGCCGCGAAGGCTCCGACATCACCATCGTGACCTGGGGCAGCACGGTGTATCTGGCGCTCGAACTGGCGCGGCAGATGGAATCGGAGGGCCGCTCGCTCGAGATTATCGACGTGCGCTCGATCGTTCCGCTTGATGAAGAGATCATCTACAAGAGTATTAAGAAGACCAGCCGCGTCATTGTGGCGCACGAAGATAGCTTCACCATGGGCTTTGGCGCCGAAGTGGCGGCGCGCATCGCCGCGAACTGCTTCGAGCACCTCGACGCCCCGGTCACACGCGTGGCCGCGAAGGATTCTTTCGTTCCCTCGGCCGCGAATCTGGAGCTGATGGTGCTGCCGTCGGTCGAGGACCTGCGCCGCGCCGTCGAAGAGGTGCTCCATTATTAGGCGCGCGACGCTGTGGCTCGCCGCGCTGGCCTTGCTGAGCGGCCTGCCCCGCTTCGCGGCCGGCCAGAGCGCGGCGCGCCCGGTCCGCAGGCTCGGCGCCTCGAAGCCCGCCGCCGCGCCCCGCATCTCTTTTCTCAGCGTCGATTTCCAGGAGCTGCGTTACGGTCACGAGGGACCGAGCTATTTCCCGATTAAGGGCGAGCCATCCGCGGGGGCGCAGCAGCTTGTCGAGGTCAGTCTCTACGGCCAGGAGTCCATTGCCGCCGTCAAGTTTGAAGTGCTGGACGAGGGCGGCAACGTTATCCAGACGCTGCACCTGCTGAAGATGGACAACTCCCCGGAAAACGGCGAGTACCTCGGTTTGGTTGACGTGCCGCAGCAACCCTTCCGCATCGCAACTGGCGGCCAGGACTTCAACGGCGCCGCTTTTCGGAAGGTCCACGCCCGCCTGTTTCGACCGGCCGATCGGCCGCTCCCTGCTCTCGCGCTTCCGCCCGGCATGCCCGCCGCCAACGCGCAACAAATTAAAGCGATCGTAGACGCCTACGAGCAACAGATGAGGTCGCGCCTGGAAGAAGCGAGGCGCGCTTACCCCGACGGCATGATTCCGGTTTCCCGGACGGGAGTCCAGCGCATCACCTATGAGCCGTTCGTGTCACCGTCCGGCCATGTGCTGGGAATGCGCATCCGCTACGACATCCAGTTTTCCACGGACGGGGTTTACCGCGTCTACCCGCACGTGTGGCCGCTATACGCGGCGTTTCGCTGGCGCGGCGAGGTCACCATGAAAGTGCAAGACGAATCGATCGATCCGCCCCCCGAAGCGCTGCCCGGCTCGGACCCGCGCACGCTGCTGCGCTACAGCGTGCCGGCGCAGTACAAGGGCGGGGTGGTGTATCACGTGACGGCCGATCTGGTTCCCGACTACGTCATTTACAACACGGACCACACGCGCGCTTGCATTTACAACTACAAGTTTCAACCCATACCCGGGCGTGCCACGGCGTGGGCAGCCATCAAGGCGGCCGACGTGCCGGTGAAATATCGCGTGGATCTGGAAGGCGCGGATTTTCAGGGCGAGACAGATCCGTTTTTTCCGCAGCGGGCGTTCTACGAAAATTTTCTAAGAGAGGGCGCGCAGGACTGCGGCTCCACGCCGACCACGCGGTTTTAGCAAGTCTGGGCGAGCCCAGCTCACCTCTTCCCGTTTCCCGGGTCCCAGATCGTGGCCTCGATGGTCCGCTCCTTTTTCGGATCTGTGGCCCAATAGTAGGCGGTCACGATCTTCCCGTCCGCCCGCTGCGCCGTGCGCGTGTATCCGATGTCCCACGCGCCGCCGCCGCTGCGCAGCACGATTTCGTTCCCCCACGTCTTTCCGTCATCGGCGCTCAGGCGCGCCCTGATCTCAAACGGCGGCGAGCGGTGGCCGTAGGTGATGGCCAGGCGGCCGTCCCGCAGCCGGATCAGGCTCGGCGGATTCCCGCTCTTGCCCCCGGTATCCGGCGCAGGCCGGCTCAGGAACCGCCAGCTCTTTGCGTCGTCACTCGAAACGTAGGCGTCAATCCAGTTGGGACCATGGCGCAGAGAATCCTCGTGACGCACCGCCGTGACGATCTCCGTTTTCGAGAGCCGCACCGAGGAGGGCATGATTGAAAAGCCTTCGCCCGGGTCCGGCGCGATCCACGACACAAACTCCCAGCTAAGCCCGCCATCGCGCGTGCGCGCCACCAGCGGCCGCCCTTCGCGCCCTGCTGCCTTGGCCGCGGTGAGAAAGACCATCGCGTCCCGCTGGCCGTTCACGATGTAATCGGTCCGGGCCATGATCGCCGTCTGGCCGAGCATGGGGAAATGGAAGGGCCCCTTCCACGATTTCCCGCGATCGTAAGAGTAGAAGAACCACGAGCGCCCCTGCTGCCCCTCGGTCATGCGGAGCGTCATGCAGAAGCCCGGCCGCGTGAAGTCTATCGGCTCCGCCAGGCCGGCCGCTTGGCCTCCGCGGCCCGGCCCCGTGTACATGCCTGCCGGCGGCGTCAGCTCCGGCGCCGGTTCAATGCTCCAGGTCTCCCCGCCGTCCAGACTGCGGGCGAGATACGGCTCCTCTCCCCTGGTCCGGTCGTACGGATGACGGTCGGGCCCCAGCCACTGGAAATAGGCCGCGCTAAAGCCGGCCAGAATCTCGTTATTCCACGACCAGATCCCATGATTCGCCGGCCAGCCTCCGTAACGCCCCGTCTTCTGGTAAACCGTGACGTGCCGAATCACGCGGGGCTCCTGCCCGGCAAACACGCCGGGTGGGAACGCCATCCCCCACAACGCCCCCGGCAAAACTACTTGGAAAAACCCTCGTCGATTCATGCTCCCCTCTCAGCCCGCACCTCCGCTTCCTTCCTCAAATCGGCCTCCAGCCGCCGCGTGTCTCCGGGCGCGGTGACGAGTGCGGCGCTGGTCAGCAGCACTCCCGCGCCGACGTAAGCCACAGCGGCCACAGAAATCGCAAAGCTGAGACTCTGGCGCTGCGCCAGAATGCCGATCACGACCGGCGCCGTTCCCGCCCCAACCAGCCACCCGACCATGTTCATAAAGCCAACGGCGGTGCCGCGCGCTTCCGGCCGCACCACGTCAAACACGGATGCAAAAATGTTCGCATCGTAGAGCCCCTTGAAGAACCCCCAGGCCGTCAGCGCCGCCATCAAAACAATCAGCGACCTCGTCTGCCCGCACAGCACCACAAAAGGAGCGCCGCAAAAAACGCCGATCGCCTGCACCATCATCCGGCCGCCCGGCTTGCTCCGTCGCAGCCAGTCCGCCAGCCATCCGCCTGCCGGGGAACCGATCATGCTGGCAAGCTGCACAAAAATCGTCGCCGTCAGCCCCGCCATGGCCAGGCTCAGGGTGAACTTGTCGTACAGAAACTTGGGCATCCACGAAAGAAGCACCATGCCCACAAAGTTGTCGCACATGAAGGCGGCCATCAGCAGCAGCACCGATGGCGTGCCCCAGATCACTTTCAAAAAGTCGCGCACCGGCAACCGGCGGATCAGTTCCGTCCGGGACTCCAGCCCGGCGTCTTCCAAATCCGCCGAGCCCCGCTGCGGCTCCCGGAGAAATCGGCTCAACACAACGCCCAGCAGGATTCCGGCCGAGCCAAACACCACGAACGACAGCCGCCATCCATAATGCTGCCCGATGAGGCCGGCAAAAAATCCTCCGGCGATGGTGCCCATGTAGACGCTGGTCTGATGAATTCCAATGGCCCGCGACCGGGTCCGCTTGCCGTGATAGTCGCTGATCATGGACATGGAGGCGGGGAAGTAGAACGTCTCGCCCAGCCCCTCCGCCGCGCGGAAAAACAGCAGGTGCCCGAAGTTCCTCGACAGCGCCGTTGCCGAGCAGATGATGCTCCACACCTGGAGTCCCCACAGCACGGCCGACTTTCTCCGCACGCGATCCACAAAGTTTCCGGCAAACGGAGCGCAGACGCCGTACACCCAGGCGAACGAGGACCCCAACAGGCCTAACTGCACGGGGCTGAGGCCCATCTCCTTTTCGAGCAGCGGGAACAGAGAGAAGATGGCTTGGCGGTCCGCATAGTTGAGGAATGCAATCATCCAAAGCATTCCGACCACGTACCACCTGTAATTGGGATGCGGCTTCGGCTGCCCTGTCATGGTAGTGGTTAGCTCGCCGCCTGCCGCGAATCGTGGCTGCCCCTGACGAGCGACTGCGCGGCCTCGTACATGGCAGCGCGGTCCACAAAGCGTATCTCGTCAGCGATCCACTCGCGCATCCGCTGCCCCTCGGCGCTTTCCTGCGGCGCGGAGATGAACTCCAGATTGAGCCCCAAAGCTTCCTCCAGCTCTGCGGCGAGAGCCGGCCAAACCACCCCGATATCTCCGGTGATCGGCAGGCTGCCTTCCAGGCGCGCAAAGCCGGACATCTCCATGCGAAACGGCATGCCCGTCAGTTTCGCCTTCGGCAATCCCCGGTCGACCGCCGCCTGCACCTGGCTGCCCTGCCGCTCTGCAAGCCAGGCCGCCTCGAGGTTGGGGTCCAGATCGATCCGAATCAGCGACTTTTTCTCCAGCGAAAACGCCGGCCTGTGGCGCCACGCGGACCACAGGCCGTGGCCCGTGTAAAGCTCAAACGGCCCGTCGTGAATTTCCTGCGCCAGCGCGATGGCCGACTCCACGATGACATCAGCCGCCTCCAGCATCGCGGCGATCCGTTCGCACCGGCGCGTGATCGGAATCGCGTCGCCAATGGCCAGTCCAACCTCGCCCCCGCCGACGAGTTGCGGCACCGAAACCAGCGCCGGGATTCCCCTTCTTGCCGCCGC
>DASQHK010000668.1:0-2822 GCA_035632135.1 Bryobacterales bacterium | reverse complement strand
TCCACTTCCATGATGATGGTGGCGTGCGGCAGGCCGAGCTTCTCGGCCACGATCACGCCGGTCTGCGCGTAGCCCAGGTCGTCCGATTGCAGGCCCGTCAGGATCAGGTCGAAGGATTCCCCCTTCACGGCGGCGGCAATGGCGCTCGCCGTGGTGAAGCTGTCGGCGCGCGCCAGTTCGTCGTTCTCGATGTGGATGCCGCGATCGGCGCCTTTCGCCAGCGCCTCCCGGATCGCCGAAGAGGCCCGCGCCGGCCCGGCGCACACCGCGACCACTTCCCCGCCGTGTTTTTCTTTCAGCCGCAACGCTTCCTCGAGCGCATAGGCGTCGGGCTCGTTGACCTCATAGCTCAGGTCGGTCTCGCGCACCCACTGTCCGGATTCGTCGGGGCGCAGCAGCGAGTCCTTCGCCGGCGCCTGCTTCAGGCAGACGATGATGTTCATGGAATGGCCGGCCGATTCACGCGAAGCGTTTGAACACCAGCGCTCCGTTGGTGCCGCCGAACCCGAAGGAATTCGTCAGCGCGTACTCGATCCGCGCCTGGCGGGCGAAGTTGGGCACGTAATCGAGGTCGCACTCCGGATCGCGGTTGCACAGGTTGATGGTCGGCGGCATCATCTGGTCGCGCAGCGCCAGCGCCACGATGCCCGCCTCCAGGCCGCCGGCGCCCCCCAGCAGGTGGCCGGTCATCGACTTGGTCGAGCTTACCGCCAGCTTGCGGGCGTGCTCGCCGAACGTCCGCTTCACGGCCAGCGTTTCAATGCGGTCGCCGATCGGCGTCGAGGTGCCGTGGGCGTTGATGTAGTCGATCTGGTCGAGCGAGATGCCGGCGTCGCGCACCGCGTTGCGCATCACGCGGTAGGCGCCGTCGCCGTCTTCGGAGGGCGAAGTGATGTGGTGCGCGTCGGCGCTCATGCCGTAGCCAACCACTTCCGCTACGATCGGCGCGCCGCGCTTCTTGGCAAACTCCAGCTCCTCCAGGATCAGGATGCCCGCCCCCTCCCCCACCACGAAGCCGTCCCGCTCGGCGTCGAAAGGCCGCGACGCGGCCGGCGGATCGTTGTTGCGCGTCGAGAGCGCCCGCATGGCCGCGAACCCGCCCACGCCCATGGGCGTGATCGCCGCCTCCGAGCCGCCGCAGATCATCACGTCCGCGTCGCCGTGCTGGATGAGCCGGAACGAATCGCCCACCGCGTGCGCGCTCGTGGTGCAGGCCGTCGCCGTGGCCGAGTTCGGCCCCTTGGCGTGCGTGCGGATCGACACCTGCCCCGACGCCAGGTTGATGATGGTGGCGGGAATGAAAAACGGCGAGATCTTTCCGGGCCCGCCCGCCAGCAGCCGCTCGTGCTCGCGCTCAATCACGTCGAACCCGCCGATGCCGCTGCCGATGTAAACGCCGGCCCGCTCTTCGATCTCCGGCTTCACTTTCAGGCCCGACGCCTGCAGGGCGAAATCCGTCGCCGCGATGGCGAAGTGGATGAACCGCCCCATCTTCTTGACTTCCTTCTTCTCTATGTATTGGTGAGGATCAAAATCCTTCACCTCGCCGGCGATCTGCGCCGTGAAGGCCGAAGGGTCGAACGACGTAATCCGCGCGATGCCGCTCTGCCCCGCCAGCAGCGCTTTCCAGTTCTGCTCCGTCCCGGTCCCCACGGCCGAGATCAGGCCGATTCCGGTCACTACCACCCTGCGCAAAATAAAACTCCCCCACGGCCCGGCCGGGCTCGCGGCGCTCTCTTCCTCGAATGCTTACTTCTGTTTCGTGTGGGCCTTAATGTACTCGATGGCATCCTTGACGGTGGTGATTTTCTCCGCGTCTTCGTCGGGGATGTCGATCTCGAAGTGCTCTTCAAAAGCCATCACCAGTTCCACGATGTCGAGGGAGTCGGCGCCCAGGTCCTCCACAAATGAGGCGGCCCCGTCCACCTGGGCCTCATCCACGCCGAGCTGCTCCACGATGATCTGCTTCACCTTCTCCTCAACGGACATGAACCCTCCAGGCAATATGGAAACTATTGATTCTAGCGGGAGAGCGGAGAACGCGCAACCAGCAGGAAAACTAGCAGAAAAACCGCCGAAAAAGGGACTCCCGGAACCGGCGTCCCCCCCGCCGCCTTTACCGGTATTTGCGGTGGACGGCCAGCACCCGCCCCTGGATCTGCACCTCGCTCAGCGGCGCCCGGATCGGCTGCATGGCGGCGTTGGCCGGCTGCAAGCGGGCCATGCCGTCCGGTTCGCGGTAAAAGCGCTTCAGGGTGGTTTCCACGCCGCCCACCAGCGCCACCACGATTTCGCCGTCGCGCGCCTCGGCGCTGCGCTCCACCAGCACGTAATCGCCGTCCAGGATGTGGTCGTCGATCATCGATTCTCCGCGCACCTGGAGCGCAAACACGTTCGGATCGCCGGCATGGTCGGAAAACGACACCGACTCGCTGTTCTCGACAGCCTCAATCGGCCGGCCCGCCGCGATGCGGCCCTCGAGCGGATATTCGAGCGGCGGCGCGGGCTTGGGCCCCCGCTCCTGCCGCCGGCGCTTCTGGTCGGAGTAATACTGCGGGCCCAGGTCGAGCGAGCGGCTCTGGTTGACGCCGCGCTTCAGGTACCCCTTGGCGCACAGCGTCGTCAGGTGCTTGTGCACCGTCGCCAGCGAGGCCAGCTCCAGCCCCCCGGCGATCTCATCGTAGCTGGGGCTGTAGTTGTTCTTCTGGATGAACCCCGCCACGTAGTCCAGCACTTCCCACTGGCGCTTGGTCAAGGCCACGCGTTAACTCCTCCTTTGCCTTCTATTCTCGGCGAAGAAAAAGAGAAAGTCAAGGGAAAAG
>DASQHK010000667.1:0-8063 GCA_035632135.1 Bryobacterales bacterium | reverse complement strand
ACGCTCTGGCATGTTCTGGACCCTCCGCGGCGCCAATGCGATTATCGCGTTGCGTTGCTGCCGTCTCAGCGGCCGCTTGGAGGATTACTGGGAATCGCGCTCACGCACCGCCTAATCATCCACGTTTATGTCGCGCACCCGCCGCGCGGTGTCGCGACTGACAGGCAGGCTGGGCTTTTTCTTGCCGTATAATACGTTGCAGAGGGTTCTTCGATGAAGCGCCTCGTCCTCGTTGTTGCGATGGCCTGCCAATTTGCTCCTGTCCTCCCGCAGGCGATGTGCCAGGAACAGAAGATTGCCGCGCGGAAGCTGCACCTGTTGGTGACCGGGCCGGGGGGCGGAAGTGTGTCAGCGCTGAGCATAGAGCGGGGAGTGCCCTACCCGTCCGTGATCCATTTGAAGGGAGACGTTGAAATCAGGAGACGGGGCATGATCTTGCGTGCGGACGAGGCAGACTACCATGAGGACAGTGGCGAGGTGGGAGCGCGCGGCCATGTGCGGGTGATGCCCTATCCCGTTGAAGCTAAGAATTAGCGCCATCTGCGAGGCGGCCTGCTGGCGGGAAAAGCGCCGCGTGCGTCAGGACTTTGTGTGCGCGACGAGCGGTTAGATTAGCGGGCTGCTGAAAGAGTCCGAACACCGCTTGCTAACGCGCGCGGCTCGGAATCGGGTTCGCGCGTGGACCGCGAACCCTTTTTCAGCGGCTGGTTAGAGTATCATCGAATGTTTCATGACTCGATGGATTGCGGCGAGCCTGATTCTGGCGCTGCTCGGCGGCTGCGCGTGCTCGCGGAGGCGGGCGGCGGCGGAGCAGGCGCTGGTGCAGGAGGAGGAACCGTTTAACGGGCTGGCGTCATTCGAAGTGGCCGATCCGCGGGCGCAAGGGCAACTGCTCGCAGGCTGGCATGAGGTGGAGCAGGGAAGCTGGCGCTGGACGGAGAAGCATTTTGCGGTGGCGCTAAAGACCCCGGCCAAGGGGAAAGCGGCGACGCTGAAGCTGCAGTTCGCGCTGCCGAAGGCGCTGCTGGCGCGGCTGGCGAGCATTACACTCGCGGCCACCATCAACGGCACGGCGCTCGCGCCCCAGACCTACCGCAAGCCGGGGGAGCAGGTTTACGCGCGGAGCGTGCCGGGCGAAGCGCTGAACGCCGAAGCGGTGCGGGTGGATTTTCTGCTGGATAAGACGCTACCGCCGGACGAGCGGGACAAACGGGAGCTGGGCGTGGTGGTATCTTCGGTGGGGCTGGAATAAGTTGGATTCCGATCTCTCCACTTCCCCGCGCGCGCGGGCCGCAGCGAAACTTCTCTACTGGATACTGCCAATACTGATCTGCCTGTGGGTTTTTCGGCGCGGGCTGTTCGCGTGGTTCCTGCAGGACGATTTCTCGTGGCTGCGGCTCCAGATGCACTCGTTGGGCGATTTCTGGCGGCTGCTCACCGAGCCGCGGGCGCAGGGAACGATCCGGCCGCTGAGCGAGCGGTTTTTCTTTCTCGCATTCCGGCGGCTGTTCGGCCTGCGCGCGTTTCCGTACCGGCTGTTCGTTTTCCTGACGCAGTTCGCCAGCCTGGCGCTGCTGACGGCGCTGGCGAGGCGGATTACCGGCTCGCGCGGGGCGGCGCTACTGGCCTGCGTGCTGTGGGCGGTGAACATCGGGCTGCTGACGCCGATGACGTGGACCTCGGCATACAACCAGATCCTGTGCGCGTTTTTCTACCTGGCCGGGCTGCTGCTGTTTGTGCGGCACATCGAGACGGGACGATGGTCTTACTACTACTGGCAGGGGGGGGCGTTTCTGCTCGGGTTTGGGGCGCTCGAGACGATCGTTGCTTATCCGCTGGTGCTGCTGGCCTATTGCCTGCTGCTGGAGCGGAAGCAGGCGTGGAAGGCGCTGCCGCTGCTGGTTCCGTCGGCCGTGTACACGGGGCTGCACCTGTGGGTGATTCCGCGGGCGGCGGCCGGGCCTTACGCGCTGCACGTGGACGCAGCCATGCTGGGGACGCTGTGGAGCTACTGGAGCTGGGCGCTGGGGGCGCCACGGTTCGCGCAGGCTTTCGGGATGGCGCCGAGCGTGGGGCTGGTGCTCGCGCTGCTGCTGAGCGGCGGGCTGGCGGCCGCGCTGGTGGCGGCGCGGAGCGAGCGGCGGGGGGCGCTTTTCGGGCTGGCGTGGTTCGCGCTCACGATCGCGCCGGTGCTGCCGCTGCGCGATCACCGCCTCGACTACTACTTAACAATACCGGCGATCGGGCTGGCGCTGGCGGCGGCGTCGCTGGCGCGGCGCACGCCGCGGTGGGCGGTGGGGGCCTGGGTCCTGATCTATCTGGTGTGCTCGGTGGGATTCATCGAAAAGGAGATCCGGCCGCTGTACCGCCGGAGCCGGGACGCGCAGCGGTTCATCGAGGCGGTAAGGCAGGCGCGGCGGCTGCATCCGGATAAGACCATCCTGCTGGCGGGAGTGACGGACCGGCTGTTCTATGCGGTGATTTATGACGAGGGGCTGCGGACGGCGGGGATCGGCGAAGTGTATCTGGCGCCGGACAACCGCGCCGTGAGCGCCCGGCCGGGGCTGCTGCCGGCGGAGCGATACGAGCTTCCGGCGCGGGCGACGCTGGAGGCGCTGCGGAAAGGGGAAGTGGCGGTTTACGACGCTTCGGAGCCGGTGCTGCGGAACATTACGTTTCATTACACGATGGATGCCCCGAACCTGCTGCGGCCGGAGGCGCCGCGGCGGGTGGAGGTGGGCGAGCCGCTGATGGCGTCGCAGCTAGGGCCGGGGTGGTATGGAATCCAGCAGGACCACCGCTGGATGGGCCGGCGCGCCGAGCTGCGCCTGGCGGCGCCGCGGAGGCCGGGCGAGCGGCTGCGCATCGAAGCGATTTATCCGGAGCGGCTGAACGTGGGAACGCTTCATCTGAGCGTGGCGGTGAACGGCATCGCGATCGGGACGGCGGAGATCCGGGACGTGCGGTCGACGGACCACGAGTTCGCGCTGCCGGCGGCGGTGGTGGGGCTGGGCGAAATGACGGTGACGCTCGAGGTGGACCGGACGTTTCGGGCCGCGCCCGATCCTCGGGAGCTGGGCCTGGCCTTCGGCGTGGTGGAGGTGAGGTGAAATCGCAGGGCCTCGGTCCTGTGCTAAATTGGCCGTATGAACAAGCTGTTTGACGTGGTGGGGGTGGGGCTGAACGCCACCGACACGGTGCTGCTGGCGCCGCATTTTCCCGAATACGCCGGCAAGGCGCCGTTCATTGAAGAGGTGGTGTCGCCGGGCGGGCAGGTGGCGAGCGCCATCGTGACCTGCCAGCGGCTGGGGCTGCGCAGCAAGTACATCGGGACGGTGGGCGACGACGAGCGCGGCACGATCCAGATGCGCAGCCTGCTCGATGAAAACATCAACGTGGAGCACGTGCAGGTGCGTCTGGGGTGCCCGAACCAGTCGGCGTACATCATCGTGGACCAGCGCACCGGGGAGCGGACGGTATTCTGGCGGCGGGCCGACTCGCTGCGCATCGACCCATCGCAGATCGAGCCGGAGCAGATCACCTGCGCGCGGCTGCTGCACATCGACGGGCACGACACGACGGCGGTGGAGCACGCGGCGCGGATTGCCCGCGAGGCGGGCATGCCGGTGACGGTCGACGTGGACACGATCTACCACGGCTTCGACCGCGTGCTGCGGTACGTGGACTACCTGATCGCCAGCTCGGAGTTTCCGGTGCAGTGGACCAACGAGCGCGACCCGTTTCGGGCGCTGGAGCTGATCCAGCGGGAATACGGCATGAAGGTGGCCGCCATGACGCTGGGCGCTTACGGGGCGCTGGCGTACGCGGAAGGCCGCTTCTGCTATTCGCCGGCGTTCGTGGTCAACTGCGCGGATACGACGGGGGCGGGCGACGTGTTTCACGGGGCGTTCTGCTACGCGGTGCTGGAGGGATTTTCGCTCGAAGAGGCGCTGGAATTTTCGAACGCCATGGCGGCGCTGAACTGCACGGTGCTGGGGGCGCGGGGCGGCATCGCGTCGAGCGCGGAGGCGCGGCGGCTGATCGCGCGAGGCGAGCGGCGGTCGAACAAGGACTTCCAGGTCCGGGCTGCGGTCGCTGTGCAGTAGCAAGACATGGGGGCGATTCCTCGGGTGACGCTCTACACCCGCGCGGGGTGCTGCCTCTGCGACGCGGCGAAGGAGCAGCTTCAGCGAGCCCGGGGGCGGGCCGAGTTCGAGCTGGAGGAAATCGACATCGACCAAGACCCGCAACTGCGCGCCCTCTACAACGACGAGGTGCCGGTGGTGGCCATCAACGGCAGGAAAGCCTTCAAATATCACATCGAGGAGCAGGCGTTTCTGAAAAAGCTGAGGGACCGGACGTGACGCCGGCGCTCGACCTGCTGGCCATCGTCGCGCACCGCGACGACGCGGAGCAGACTTGCGGCGGCGCGCTGATCCGGGCGGCGGAGCGGGGATACCGCACGGGCGTGCTGGACCTGACGGCGGGCGAAATGGGGACGCGGGGCGACGCCGAAACGCGCGCCCGCGAGGCGGAAGAGGCGGCGCGCGAAATGCAGCTCGCGTGGCGGGGAAACCTGGGGCTGCCGGACGCGAAACTGGAGGCGACGCTCGAGGCGAAGCTGGCCATCGCCGCCAAAATCCGCGAGCTGAAGCCGCGCACGGTGATTCTTCCTTACTGGGAGGGCCGGCACCCCGATCATTACCGCACGGCGGAGCTGGGCTACGAGGCGTGTTTTCTGGCGGGACTAAGAAAACTGGAACTGGCGGGCGAGCCGCACCGGCCGGCAAAGATTCTCTACGCCGCGCTCTACGCCAACGTGCGGCCGACCTTCGTCGTCGACATCACGGCGCAATTCGAGCGGCGGCTGCGGGCGCTATTCTGCTACCGCTCGCAGTATGAAGACCAGGCCGCGGGGGCGGACCTGTTTCCCAAGCGCGAAGAGATGGCCGAGCGGATTCGCGCCGTGGCCCGCTATTACGGGATGCTGATCGGGGCGAAATACGGCGAGCCTTATGTAATCAAGGAAATGATGAGCGTGGACGACGTGGTGAAAATGCCGGTGCGGAGCATCTGACGCGCGTGGCTCAGCCGCGGTTGCTGGCGATGAAGCGGTCGATGCGGTCCTGATACATCTTGATTTTGCCCTGCTTCTTCATGCGCTCGCGCAGGGCGTCCTTGAAAATCTCGAAGGCTTCGTTCTGGCGCTGGCTCAGAATGTTCTCGCGAATCATCTTGCTCTCGCCTTCATACAGGCTCATGTCGGCCGGCACGCGCTCGGTGATCTTGTAAACGACCTGATCGAGGCCGGCGGTGGCGGGGCCCTGGATGCTGTGGGCGGGGGCGGTGAAGGCGTCCTTGAGGATGCTGGCGCTGCCCAGGCCGGGGATGGATCCGTCGCGGGTAAACAGGTCGCTGGTTTTCGCGTCGACGCCGAAGCCTTTGGCGGCCTTCTTGAGATCGCCGCCGAGAGACTGCGCCTTCTCGAGCAACTGTTTGGCGCGGGCCGTGGCGGCCTCCTGGGTTTTGGCCCGGTTGCAATCGCTCTTTACCTTTTCAGCGACTTCGGAGAATTCGGCGGGGCGAGAGGGCTGCACGTCGGTGATGACGGCGACCACCGACTTGCCGGTCAACGAGACGGGGCCGAGCACGGAGCCTTTGACGCCGGAAAAAATCGAATCGGCCAGGGCGGGGTCAGTGCCGACGCCGGGAACGGGGCTGCTGCGGTCGAGCAGTTTGGCGGTCAGCACCGGCAGGCCGACGTCGCGGCCGGCGGCCGCCAGGTCCTGGGGATGGCGGTTCGCGGCGGCGCGGGCAGCGTCAGCGAGCTTAGTTTTCTCAGTGTCGCCGCGGTCGCGGGCGAGTTCCTGGCGGATGGCGGGCTCTACTTCCTGGAAAGTTTTCAAGTGGGCGTTTTCGCGATCGAGCACCTTGATGATATGAAAGCCGTACTGCGTCTTCACCAGGCCGCTCACCTCGCCCGGCTTCAAGGAGAAGGCCTTTTGCTCGAACTCGGGCACGGTTTGACCGTGGGTGACCCAGCCGATCTCGCCGCCCTTGGTGGCGCTGGGGGTGTCGTCGGAGTATTCCTTGGCCAGCGCGGCGAAGTCCTTGCCGGCTTTCACCTGCTTTAGCACGTCCTGGGCCTTGGCTTCGATTTTCTTGATCTCGTCGGGGGTCCGGTCGGTGGTCTTAAACAGGATGTGGGTGACGCGGACGCGGTCCTGGACGCGGAAGCGGTCGCGGTTCTCGTTGTAGTAGCGCTGGAGATCCTCGGGGGTGATTTTGACGCGCGAGGCGACGGCGGCATCATCGATTACCAAGTATTGGAAAGACCGCCGCTCCGGCAGCGTGTAGCTGACGCGGTGTTTCTGGAAGTAGTCCTGGAGCTCGGCGGGCGTGGACGAAACCGAGGACTGGAGCGAGGCGGGACTGATGGAGGCGTATTCGATGCGGACCTTCTCGTTGCGGCGCTCGAATTCGGCTTTCACCTCGGAGTCCGGGACGACAATGCCGTCGGTGACCAGCCGGCGCAGCTTGACTAAGGCCAGGTCCTTCCGCAGAGACTGTTCAAAATCGGGGATGGACTTGTTGAAGCGCTCCTGGACGAAGGCGGCGTACTGGTCCTTGCCGACGAAGTTGCCGTCGGGAAACAGGAACGTCATTTGGGTGCGCAGCAGCTCGGCGAGTTCATCCTCGGTGACGGTCAAGCCCAGCCGGTCGGCTTCCATCTGCACGACGCGGTCGGTGACCAGGTCCTGGACGATGCGGGGGGCGAGAAAACTGTAGGCGCCCTGGGGCAAGCGCTGGGTGCGGACATAGTCCTGAAGCTGGAACTGCGCTTCTTGCGCCGTGATGTCTTCGCCGCCCACTTGCGCCAGCACGGTGTCGTCGCGCGTGGTGGTTCCTCCGGTCCCGAAGATTCCCGGGATGAGGGTGATGACCATGGTGATGATGATCGGGGTCAGGATCACCCCGAGCATGATGCGATAGGCCTGCCGGCGGCTGCGAAACAGATGAAACATCAGGTGTCCTTAGAAAAACAGGATCGACGCGTCTATTTTACCAAAAGCGGAACGTGGCGGAGCGTTCATGGCGCCGGATGAGACTGCTGAAAAAGTCCGAATACCGCTTGCTCACGCGCGCGGCTCGGAATCGGCTTCAGGCTGCCTTGGCCAGCAAGCTTTTTGGGTACTCGGCCAGCCCCAGCTTTTCCAGCAGCCGGATGACCGGCCAGGCCGGATCGAACTCCCAGCGAAACGCCTTCATCCGAGCCGAGGTTGGGAACTCGTGGTGGTTGTTGTGCAGGCCCTCGCCGGCCGTGATCCACGCGACCCATTGCAGGTTGGTCGCCTTGTTGTCGAAATTGCGGTAGCCGATCTTGTGGCAGACGCTGTTGACCATCGAGTTCAGAAAGATGTAGACGCCGGCATGCAAGTACCAGCTCGCCACGCCCAGAAGGGCGCCGGTCCAGAAGGTGACGTGCAGCAGCGCGCCGAACGACAGCGCCAGGATCGTCGCGCCCAGGATCGGTCCGAGCTTGCCCGCCAAGGGAGGAAGGCGGTCGATCCAGTCCTTCTGCCAGTTGGGCGTGTATTTGCGGATCGTCTCCGGGTTCCGGATCTCTTTGCGGTAGAGGAGGAAATTGAAAAACAGCACCTTCCATAAGCCCTCCAGGTAAGGGCTGTGGGGGTCGCCTTCCTGGTCCGAAAACTGGTGATGTTTGCGGTGCACGGCGGCCCATTCTTGCGGCGCAATGCCAGTGGCCAGAAACAGCTCGAGATGCATCAGAAAGGCGACCGCCGGGTGCAGCTTGAGGCCGCGGTGCGTCAGCGCGCGGTGCAGGTAAATGGTGGTGCAAAAATTGGAAATCTGGGCCAGGCAAAACGTGATGCCAATCGCCCACAGCAGCGTTGCTACAGTCATCTTCCCGTACTCCACAAACCGAACGTCGCCTTCAATCCTATCGCTGGAAGCCTTGCGACCTCGCCACTCAACTACTCTTGTTGCCAGGAGTACAGGGCGTTGGCAGGAATCCACGGACGACTACGCCCTGATGGTAC
>DASQHK010000666.1:0-2915 GCA_035632135.1 Bryobacterales bacterium | reverse complement strand
CCGATGGCCACCGCCGGCGTCGCCTGAATGTCCTCGTTCATGCCGGCCGCTTTGGCCAGCGCCACCACTTTGTCGTAGCCCACCATCTCGGCCACCTTGATAGTGGCCACGTTCATGGAATGGGCGAGCGCCGTGCGCAGGTCCGTCATGCCGTGGAATTCGTGCTTGAAGTTGGATGGCTCGTAGGGTTTGCCGTCGAACCAGAACGTGGTCGGCTCGTCATCCACGGCGGTGATGGGAGTGAGGACCGGCCCGGAGGAGTCGAGCGCGGTATTGAGGGCTGCGGCGTAGACGAACGGCTTGAACGACGAGCCGGGCTGGCGCTTGGCGACGGCGCGGTTCAACTGGCTGACGCCGTAGTTGCGGCCCCCGAGCAGGGCGCGGACTTCGCCGGTGTGGGGGTCGAGGGCGATCAGCGCGCACTGCGCGGTGGGCGGCGTCTTGCCGCGCCAGCGGCGCTGGCGGCGGATCTGCTCATCGACCAGCGGCATCCCGTAGCGCACCGCGTCGACCGCCGCGCGCTGCAGATTCAGATCGAGGGTCGTGTAGACGCGGAAAACGTGGGTGAGCAGGTCCTTTTCGGGGATGGGGCCCTGGATCTGCTCGTTGACCATGTCCACGAAGTAGGGCGCGTCGGAGGATTCGGCGGCGCCGCTCACCACATTAAGGGGCGTCTTGGCCGCGTCGTTGTACTGCTGCTGCGTGATGTAGCTGTTGTCGAGCATCGCCTTGAGCACCACGTTGCGGCGCTCGCGGGCGCGCTCGGGGTTGCGGAACGGATTCAGATACGACGGACGCTGGATCAGGCCGGCCAGGGTGGCCGCCTCGGGCAGCGTCAGCTCGCGAAAGTCCTTGCCGAAGTACGCCTGGGCGGCTTCGCCGACGCCCTGGATGTTGAAGCTGCCGCGGCGGCCCATGGGCACCTGGTTGGCGTAGAACTCGAAGATCTGCTGCTTGGTAAGCCGCTGCTCGAGCTGCAAGGCGATCACCAGCTCGGCGGCCTTGCGGCTCCAGCTCTTTTGAGGGGTGAGGAAAAACATCCTGGCGAGCTGCTGGCTGATCGTCGACGACCCCTGGTCTTTTTTCATCTCGCGCGCGTCGATGTAAGCCGCCTTGATGACGCGCAGCGTGTCGAAGCCGGAGTGCTCGAAGAAGCGCTTGTCCTCGATGGCGACGATGGCGTTGAGCAGGACCTTGGGAATCTCGTCGAAGCGCACCAGGCGGCGCTTGTCGCGGTTCTTGTCGAACAGGTTGGTGATCAGCTCGGGCTCCAGCTCGTAGATGGCCTGGTCGGTGTTGTCGCGCAGGGAGACGATGCGGCTCACCTTGGTGCCCGCGCGAGTGGCGGCGAACTTTACCACGGCCGGCTCGGAGGCGAAGTAGGAATCCGAACCGGGGAAGATTTCGACGGCGTCGGAGCGCAGGCGATACCAGCCGTTGCGGTTGGAGCTAAGCTCGGAATAGCCGGCGCCGCGCAGGCGGGAAATGATGTCGGCGGGCGCGGCCGGCTGGCCGACGTAGACCGGCTCCGGGGCGGCGAAGATCTTGGACGGCGTGGTGAACGGGCCCTGGCTGAGCTTGCGGTCAATGAGGCGGGCGTAGCGGTTCCAGTAGAAGCTGAAAACGGCCGCGCCGGTGATGCCGCCGATCAGGAAGAGCGCCAGCAGCACCTCGCCTGCCGGCCGGAACCAGAAGCCCCAGAAACCCTCTTTGGGAAGGACGACTTTCATAGAGAGCTTTCAGCCATCAGCCTGTCAGCTTTCAGCAGCCGGTGCAACTCCGATACCTCTCCTTTATCATAGCGCCCTCGTCGCGGCCCGGTTGGGGACGATCAGTGGCGGGCTACCTGGGGTGAAGACTCAGCTCGCGCGACGGATCTCTTCACGGATGACGCGGCGAAGCGTGGCCTCCAGCGGCTCCTTGGCTCGCTCCACGTGGCGGCGGAGTGCTTCATTGATCAGCGCCTGGTAACTCCCGCCGCCGGCCCGGTGCACCTGCTCGCGGAACCAGTCGAGCATATCGGTATCGAGCCGGATGGTCACGCGCGTCTTGCCCTTGGAGACGGCCACCACCGGTCCCCGTTTCGCCCTGCTGAAATCGTATTCGCGTTTCATCTTCCTTCCCCATAGCGGCCGCATCGGCGAAATCGACACCGTGCTTGTGCAGATTCTGTCGCGCCTTGGCCGGGTCCCATTCGTAGGCCACTTCCCTAAGTGTATGTACATTCGTACAGCGCGTCAACCGTTGGGCAGTGGCCTGCTGACGGCTGACCGCTGATCGCTGTAAGCTTACTTTGGGCAGCGGCCTGCTGACGGCTGAGCGCTGATCGCTGTAAGCTTACTTTGGGCAGTGGCCTGCTGACGGCTGAGGGCTGATCGCTGTATGCTTCGTCTCAGCTCCCCGCGCTGGGGGCGAAGTGGAGCTTGACCGTATAGCCGGGAATGCTCACTTCGACCAGGTAGCGCACCGTGATGCGCGTGCGCGCGCCCGTTATTTCCACTTGCACGTCATTCGCCTCGACCGGCAGGCCGAGCTGGCGCGCGCGCTGCACGACTTGGGCGCGCACCCACTCGGGCGAGCGCGGCGGAATCGGCGAGGAGTGGGTAATTTCTTCCACATAGCGCTGGAGGCGCAGGTTGTCGACAAAGTACGGCGCCAGGCTGGCGCTGATGTAGACGAAGACCGCAAGCAGGGCTACGGCCAGCCACTGCCGCGGACTCAGCTTCACGCCGCCGCCTCGGCCTTCCGGCGGGCGACGGCCTGGGGCGCTTCCGCGAGCGGCGTGTCCGTGGATTGCCGCGCGCGGCGCTCGACCAGCTCCACCAGCCCCTGCGGCAGCTTCTTGCCCACGTTGATGCGGAAGGGGACGCCGATCAGGTCGGCGTCCTTGAATTTGACGCCGGGGCGCTCGTCGC
>DASQHK010000665.1:0-8434 GCA_035632135.1 Bryobacterales bacterium | reverse complement strand
CGGTCGGAAATGCGCGTTAGAGCAGTGGTCGTGGGCGGCGCCCAGTCGGTGGGGAGCACCGGCTCCCAAACCACGAAAACCCGAAGCCGCGCGTTCGCTGCTTCTTCAAGCGCTGCCTGGATTGCAGAGGCCCCCTGCAAGCACTTCACTCAGGTCGGGGAAAGCAGCAGCAGGATGCGGGTGCGATCGGCGGCGTCGTTGAACGCCTTGGGAAGCTCAGCGAAGTTCCCGGCGTCGAGCGTCTCCAGCGCCGGCTGGCCGGATGGCGCATGCCGCGGGGCATATGTGTAATAGGCAGCGAGGAGCAGCGCGGCTGCGATCAGGACGCCGAGAATGCGGAATCCTTTACTCACAGCGGCCTCCCTGCCGGCAGCCGGTCCGCCAGCCAGCCGGCGACGATCTGAGGGAACAGCAGCAAGACGAAAATCAGCGCCGCCGCCGTCCACAGGACCGCGAGGCTGAGCTTGCCCCGCCGCATCCGGCACTGCGGGCCGCGGTAAGCCTGATAGAAGCCTGCGCCCAGCATCAGCACCGCGAGTCCCATCAGGTAGGGCCGCAGGGGCGCCAAGACCGCCGAGGCCCCCGCGAGGCCGGCGGCGCCCAGCAGCGGGGCCAGCGGCAGGCAGCACGTGGAGGCGGCCACCAGGCCGCCGATCGCCGCCAGCGACGACAGCAACGGACCGCGCTTGGCGGCTGTTTCGCTCATAGCGCCTGGGCCCGCTCCCAGTGGTCCTGGAACAGCCGCCGCAGCGCCGCCACGAGGGCGTTGTGCTCGAACACCAGCGCCGTTATCTGCGGGCGCGTCAGAACCGGGTCTACCAGCGCGATCATCCCGAAGCGGCCGTCGAAGAGGGCGAGCTTCAAAGGCAGCTCATCTATCACGCGCACCTCGGCGCCCGCTTTGGACAGCGAGCGCAAGGTTTTCTTGTGCGGCCCGTTGGCGTCGCGCGTCTCGAAAATGAGCCGGCACGCGGCCCCGCGCTCGATCGCCTCTTTCACCCGCGGCTCCGACACCGGGTCAACGGCATAGGGACGCCGCGAAAATTCCAGGTACTCGCTCCTGCTGCGGGCCAGCAGCCGCCGGTACTCTTCCGCGATTTGCCCCGCTTCATTGACGATGCGCAAGTAATCGAGGGGCCCGCGGTCCTGGTTGCCGTCCAGAAACACCGCTTGCAGATCCTGTGACAGCATCCCGGCCAGGCGCTGGCGGTCTTCGATCTCGCGATCCAAAGTCTCGCGGCGGCGCGCCAGGTAGCCCTCCAGCGCCAGCTTCGGCTCGACGGCCGAGAAAAGTTTCGCTTTGCCGTGCACCACTTGCGCGAAGCCCTTCTCCACCAAACTTCCCAGCACTTCGTAAATTTTTTGCCGCGGCACGTGGGCGTGCGTGGCGAGATCGAGAGCCTTGAAACGCGGATGCCCGATCAGCGTGACGTAGGCGCGTGATTCGTAAGCGTTCAAGCCGATCTGCTGCAGCCGCCGGAGATGGGCCTGCACATCCACATCAAGAAAGATAACAGAAGCGGGCGGAGGACGCCCACCCCGTCCGTGATTATCCGTTATGATGGTGTGGCGCCCGGAGCGTCTGCCACTTCATGTTTCGCGAAGCCATCTTCCGCGACCGCGTGGCCATCATCACCGGCGGCGGCACGGGCCTTGGCCGCGCTTTCGCGTTGCGCTTTAGCGAACTCGGCGCGCGCGTGACGCTCGCCAGCCGCGACCCCGCGCATCTCGAGCCGGCTTGCGACGAGATCCGCCGGCGGGGCGGGGAAGCTCTCGCCGTCCCCACCGACGTGCGCCTGCCTGAGCAGGTCGAGAACATGGTCCGCCGGACGGTGGAGCGCTTCGGCCGCCTGGACATACTTGTAAATAACGCCGCCGGCAATTTCTTGTGCCAGGCCGAAAAACTCAGCTACAACGGCTGGCGCGCGGTGGTGGACATTGTGCTGAACGGCACCTTCTATTGCAGCCGCGCCGCGCTCGAGGCGATGAAAGGCGGCGGCTACGGCCGAATCCTCAACATCCTGGCGGCATATGCCGCCGGCGCGAGCCCGGGCACGGTGCACTCCTGCGCCGCCAAGGCCGGCGTGCTGGCGATGACGCGCACGCTCGCGGTCGAGTGGGCGCGCTACAATATTCATGTAAACGCTGTGGCCCCAGGTTCATTCCCGACCGAGGGAGCATCCTCTCGCCTGATGCTGACTCCCGGCGCTGCCGAGCGCGCCCTGCAAAGGATCCCCGCTGGCCGTGTCGGCCGCCACGAAGAACTTGCCAACCTGGCGGCCTATCTCTGCTCCGACTATGCCGACTACATCAACGGCGAATCCGTCACCATCGACGGCGGAGCGAGCTGGAATCATCCGAGTTTTGAATGGGAGAACCTGTGAAACCGTCTTCTTATCACCTGCCGGTTACTCTGGGCGAATTGCGCCAGAGCGAGTTTGACGAAAAACGCGTCAGGGGCCACAACGTCAAAAACGAGATGCGCGCCAACCTGATCTGCCGCATGGAGCGCGGCGAGCCGCTTTTCCCGGGCATCATCGGCTATGACGATACGGTGATTCCGCAGGTCGTCAACGCCATTCTCTCCCGGCATCATTTCATCCTGCTCGGCCTGCGCGGCCAGGCCAAGACGCGGCTGTTGCGCTCGTTAACCGATCTGCTCGACCCGGCGCTTCCTTACGTGGCCGGCTGCGAGATCCACGACAACCCCTACGCGCCTATCTGCCAGCACTGCCGCCTGCTGCTCGCCGAGAGGGGCGACGCCACGCCCATCGCCTACCTGACGCCCGAAGCGCGCTACATCGAGAAGCTCGCCACGCCCGACGTGACCATCGCCGACATGATCGGCGACCTCGACCCCATCAAGGCGGCGCGCGGCGGCCTCGATCTCTCGAGCGAGCTGACGATCCACTACGGCCTGCTGCCTCGCGCCCACCGCGGCATATTCGCCATCAACGAGCTGCCCGACCTGGCCGGCAAGATTCAGGTCGGCCTGTTCAACATCATGCAGGAAGGCGACGTGCAGATCAAAGGCTACCCGGTGCGCCTGCCGCTCGACGTGCTGCTGGTCTTCACCGCCAACCCGGACGACTATACGGCGCGCGGCAAGATCATCACGCCGCTCAAAGACCGCATCGGCAGCGAGATCCGCACCCACTATCCGGTGACGCTCGATCATGGTATCAGTATTACTGAGCAGGAGGCCTGGCTCGAGCGCGCCACGCGCGGCGGCGTGTGCGTCCCCAATTTCATCAAGGAGGTGGTCGAGTCGGTCGCTTTCCTTGCCCGCGAGGAGAAAAAAATCGACAAGCGCTCCGGCGTTTCGCAGCGGCTGCCGATTACCTGCCTGGAGAACGTGCTCTCGAACGCCGAGCGGCGCGCGATTCGCAATAAGGAGCATCTGGTGGTGCCGCGCGTCAGCGACATTTACGCGGCGCTGCCCTCGCTCACCGGCAAGTTCGAGCTGGAGTATGAGGGCGAGCTGAAGGGGGCGGACTTCGTGGCGCGCGAGCTGATTCGCGGCGCCGTGGGCCGCATCTATACGCGCTACTTCGATGGCGTCAACGTTTCGCAGATCGTGCAGTGGTTCGAGCTGGGCGGCACGCTCAAGATCCGCGATGCCCAGCCGTCGTCCGAGCTGCTCAAGCAACTGGAGGGCATCCAGGGGCTGATGGATGTGGCGAAAACGGTCGAAGCCGGCCTGCCGAAAGATCCGGCGGTGAAGGCCTCGGCGGCCGAATTTGTTCTCGACGGCCTTTACGCCCACCGCCGCATCAGCCGCAACGAAGAACTCGGCTATGTGGCCGAAGAAAAGAAGCGCGAGACCCGCGAGCACGATGACTTCCCGCCGCGCGGCTTTCGCAAACACTATAACTAATGTCGCGAACCCTCCTTTGTGTTGCTGTTCTCGGCGCCGGTTTGGCGCTGTTAGCCGCCCCCCAGGGCGCCCGGCAGGCGCCGGTGCGCCGCCGCCGGCCCGCGAAGGCCGCCGCAGCCTGTCCGGTCGCAGGCCCCGCCGCTGCCCGCGCCGCGCGCGAGGAGGAAGACCGGTTTACGGCGGCGCTCCAGCCATATCTAAAGGACCACGAGCAGACCGTGGCGCTGAGCGAGGGAACCCTGGCTCCTGCATCGGCGGCCTCTCCTTCGCAGCCCGCCGCTGAATTTCTCGCGCCGGTCGATTCGAGCATCGGCAGCATCGTTTTTTCGGTGTTTCTGGAGTGCCCAGGCGAGATCTTGATCGATCGGCCGGACGGCGCTCTGCTGCGCTCCCCCGAGGCAGGCGTCGAAGATCACGCCCTTCGCCACGGCCGCATCGTCACGGCGGCTCATCCGATTACGGGTCTGTGGCGCATCCGCATCTCCGGCCGCGGGCGTTTTGCCGCTCGCGCCGACGCCCAAAGCAGCCTTTTCGCCAGCCGCGCGGAGTTTGTGCAGCCGCGCGGCCAGCCCGGACAGGAAAGCTATTCTCCAATCCAGATGGCTCCCCGCATGGGCGTCCCCGAGTTACTCGAGGTGCGCCTGGCCGGCCCGGTCGGCACGGCGAGGTTCGGGCTTGTCCCTCCGGAGGGCGGCATGTTGCAAACGTTCAACCTGCCGCAGGTCGAATCGAGCGGGGATGAGAAAGTCTTTCGAGGCCCCGCCACCGCGAACCTGGAGACCTTTCGGCTGCTGGTCGAAGGCGAAGACGCTCACGGCTTCCCCTATCAACGGCTCTACTCGCGGCTGTTCCGCACGCGGCCCGCGAGCCAGTAGGCCGGCATGAAATTCACAACCTATTCCCGCTTCACCGGCGACGACCTGGGCCTGACCGCGGAAGACCTGCTGCGCGCCCTCTCCGACTTTCTGCTCCAGAGCGGCTTCCAGCAGCAGTTCATGCGCTTCCACGAGATGGGCGAGCAGACGCTCGACGATCTCAAGCAGGCCGTCCAGGAGGCGCTTGAAAACGGCACCCTGTTCGACGACGAAAACATGCGCGAGCTGATGGACAAGCTCCAGCAGATGTCGGCCGAGCAGATGGGGCAGTTGCTCGACCGCCTGATCGAAAAGCTGGCCGAAGAGGGCTACATCTCGATCAGCGATCCCGATCCCCAGGGCCGCCGCGAGGTAACCATCAACCCCGAGGGCGGCGTCGGCGAGAACCAGGCCGGCCAGGTCCGCTTCGAGCTGACCGACAAAGCGCTCGATTTCCTTGGCTTCAAGACGCTGAAGGATCTGCTCGCCTCGCTCGGCAAAGCCAGCTTCGGCCGCCACGACACGCGCGACCTGGCCACCGGCATTGAGACCACCGGCGCCGCCAAGCCTTACGAGTTCGGCGACACGCTCAATTTAGATATCAGCGAGACCTTATTTAACGCCATCAAGCGCGAGGGCCTCCGCATGCCGCTCGCGCTCGAATACCCCGACCTGATGGTGCACCAGTCCGAATACCAGAGTTCCTGCGCCACCGTGCTGATGCTCGATTGCAGCCACAGCATGATCCTCTACGGCGAGGACCGCTTCACCCCGGCCAAGAAAGTGGCGCTGGCGCTGTCGCACCTGATCCGCGTGCAGTATCCCGGCGACAGCCTGCACCTGGTGCTGTTCCACGACTCGGCCGAAGAGGTGCCGCTCTCGCAACTGGCGCGCGTGCAAGTCGGTCCCTACTACACCAACACCCGCGAGGGCCTGGTCGTCGCCCAGCGCATCCTCGCCCGCGAGCACAAAGACATGTGCCAGATCATCATGATCACCGACGGCAAGCCCTCCGCGCTCACCCTCGACGACGGCCGCATTTACAAGAACGCCTTCGGCCTCGATCCGCTGGTGGTCGGCCGCACGCTCGAAGAAGTGCACAAGTGCAAGCGCCAGGGCGTCCTCATCAATACCTTCATGCTGGCCAGCGACTACGGCCTGGTGCAGTTCGTCCAGAAGGTAACCGAGATTTGCCGCGGCAAAGCCTACTTCACCACGCCCTACACGCTCGGCCAGTACCTGCTCATGGATTACATGAACCGCAAAACGCGGACGATTCACTAGGTCAGGCCGCTCCACGCCCGGGGCCGAAACGCCGATGCTAAAATCAATACGAAAGCTCTTCTCAGGAGGAGGTCGGATGGCGATCGCCAAAACGGGGATTCAAGCGCCCGATTTTACTTTGCCCGATATGGCCGGAAAGCCGCGGCCGCTGCGCGAACTTTCGGCCCAGGCCCCGATCGTGCTGGCGTTTTTTAAGATTTCTTGTCCTGTTTGTCAGTATACGTTTCCGTTTCTGGAGAGGCTGCACAAGCAGCTTGGCGGCTCCTCGCCGAGAATCTTCGGCATCTCGCAGGACGCGCGCGCCAAAACCGGGGAATTCAATCGCCAGTTCGGCGTCAGTTTTCCGGTGCTGCTCGACAGCGAAGACGAGAACTACCCGGTCTCGAACGCTTACGGCATCACGCACGTGCCCTCGCTGTTCCTGATCGAGCCGGACGGCAGCATCGGCCTTACCAGCTCGGGCTGGGTGAAGTCCGACATCGAGGAAATTGCTCGGCGTTTCGGAGCGGCCGCGCCGTTTCAGCCCGGGGAAAAAGTGGAGACGCTCCGGCCCGGTTGAGGGTCGAAGAACTGAGTTCCGGTTCGGAGCTGATCGATGAAAAGCAAGCCGGCGCGGCGCAGAAGCGTCTTTCGCGCGACGAAAGAAGTGAAGAAGCTGGCGCGGGAGCGGATCGGCGCCGTCCCCGCCGGCCAGATCATCCAGCCAAAGAGCCGCCGCAAGGCCCCCAAGCACCCCAAGCGAGAGTTCGAGACCCTGCTTGAAAACTAGGCAGCCGAGCCTTTGCGTGCCGCGCCGAGAATCTCGCGCAAGCGCTTCCCGACGATCAGGTCTTCGCCCGGCTGGAGCGTCATCGAGATAATCTGCAGCCGGTCAGCGCGCTTCGGTGACTTGGTGTCGCCGGAATCGCCTTCGCGCACTGCCGGCACCAGGCTGGGGTTGTTCGACGTGAGCACCTCGATGCGCGGCTCGCCCTCGCGCAGCTTGCGGTCGCAATCGGCCACCGTAAAGTTGAACGCCTGCTCGTCCCACTTCACCGTCAGCGTCGGGTAAGTGTTGCCGCCCTTGGGAATCTGAATATCGCCCGTTACGCCCGGCACTGTTTCTACGAGTTTTTTGATCCGCTCCACGCGCCCCTGCCACTCGCGGTTCAGGCCGTCCAGGTCGCGCTTGAACCACGTCTCGACCGCCGCCAGGCAGCCCATGATCTCTTCCTTGCCGACTTTCATGGGCCGGCACACCGCGCCCTCCCAGGGGCTGGTGTTGGCGAGGGCCGCTTCGATCAGGTCCTTGCGGCCCAGCAGCAGGCCCGAGCACTGCGGTCCCAGCAGCCCTTTGCCGCCGCTGAAGGTGTAAAGATCGCAGCCCATTTTGGCGTAGAGCTTGATGTTATCGATGGGCGGGATGCCGGCGGCGTCGTCCATCAGCAGCGGCACGCCGGCCTTCTTGGTGATGGCGAGGGCCTTCTCCAGCCGCTCGCCGCGCCCGGTGTTATAGACCATGGCCGTGTTTTCGTTGATGGCGCTGGCAAGCTCGTCGTGGCTGTGGGCAAGCACCAGCTTGCCGCCGGCCAGCCGAATGGCGCTGTCGAACGCGCTGCGTCCGCCGAACATCACCACTTCGTGCTTGAGGCCGGTCGTATCCGGAAGCTGCCAGATCCTGGCCGGGTCAGTACCAGCAATACAGCCAGCGGTCGCCGACGCCATCGCCCCCGCCGCCCCGGAAGTGACCATCCCCGATTCGGCGCCGCTCAGCTCCGCCAGCCGCTTGCCCGCCGCGTGCTGCAGCTCGTTGATGTCCACAAAATGCAGCGCCGCCTGCTGCTTGGCCGCCCGCACCTCGGGCAGCTCGAGCGAGCCGCTCAGGTAGGTCCAGGTGCCGCGCGCATTGATGAACGGCCGCACCCCGATGCGCGTGTAGATGTTGTCCTTGGCGCCCTTGCCCGCTACGTCGCGCGCCTTGGCCAGCAAGTCCTGGCCGGCCATGTAGCTGAGCAGCGGCAGCGCGGTGGTCCATTTCAGAAACGCCCGCCGGTCAAAGAAAATTGTATCCATTTTACTCCTCCTTGTGCATGCCGCGTTGCATGCCCGGAAACCAGGATCGCAGCGCCAGAATGTGCGCGGTTTTTGCTCCGGGCTCGTTGCTGGCGTAAAAACCGACCGTGCAGTTCAGCCGGAAAAAGTAAGCATCCCCGGCTTTCGCCGGGTGCCGCCCTTCCACGCCGTCGATGCCGCCGCCGGCCACCATGTCGCCCTGGCCATCGAGCACCAGGTAGATCTCTTCCTCCCGGTCGTGGTGGTGGGGGAAGTTGGTCCCGCCCGGCTCGATGCTCATCACGAACAGGCTGGTCAGCACGCGCGCCGCGGCCAGCTTGTCGCGGGTGCTCCTGGTGTCGCCCATCAGCAGTTGGTAGAGCGTCGA
>DASQHK010000664.1:0-3406 GCA_035632135.1 Bryobacterales bacterium | reverse complement strand
GATCGGCGGCTGGCGTTGCCGCTCGCTCCCGGCAAGCGCTTCGCTCTAGGCATTAAGAATTACAACCACCGCGGCCGCGACGCCGGCCTTTCGAACCTCGTGGTGGTGGAGATCGCCCAACCCGTGCCGGCGCCGGCGGCGCTCACGGCCACGGCCCAGGCCAAGGCGATCCGGCTCGACTGGCCGCGAGTTCCCGGCGCCTGGGGCTACCTCATTTTCAAGAAGACCGCCGCCGCCCCGCAGTTCGAGTCCCTCGGCCGCATCCAGTTTCCACCCTTTGACGACCCCACCTTCACCTGGGAGACGCCTTACACTTATTTTGTGCGCGCCTACGCCGAGGTTTCCACCGGGATCGCCGAGAGCGCCGATTCGCCCCAGGCGACCCTCGTTCCCAAGGACATCTTCCCGCCCTCGCCGCCGGCGGGGCTGCGGGCGGTGGTGAGCGAAACCTCGGTCGAACTCTCGTGGGACCTGAGCCCCGAGCCCGACACGGCGGGCTATCGGGTCTACCGCCGCGAGTCATCGGGGAAGAACGAACGGCTGAACGCCGCGCTGCTGACGGCCCCCGTTTACAGCGACAAGCAGGTCCGTCGGCAGCAGCAATACATCTACACAGTGACGGCCGTCGACCAGAACGGCAACGAGAGCGCGCCGGGCACTCCTTTCACGGTGACCATTCCATGAAACTCGTCCGCTTCAGCGTCGATCTGAATACGCCTCCCACGGCCAGCGACGGCGTCCCTGGCGTGCGCTGGGGAATTCTCGAAGGCGACCGCTTCCGGCAGTTGACCGGAGATCCGTTCGGCCAATGGATCGCGACCGACCGGCTCTACGCGCCGGAAGACGTCCGGCTGCTGCCGCCCTGCTCGCCGACGAAGATCGTGTGCGTCGGGCGCAACTACGCCGAGCACGCCCGCGAGCTGTCGAATCCGCTGCCGGCCGAGCCGCTGCTGTTCCTGAAGCCGCCTTCCGCGCTGATCGCCTCCGGCGACGCGATTCTCTATCCGCCGCAATCGGAGCGCGTCGATTACGAGGGCGAGCTGGGCATTGTCATCGGCCGCCGCTGCTCGCAGGTCGCGGACGCCGCGGCGGCGCTCGAGCACGCCTTCGGCTACACCTGCGTGAACGACGTCACCGCGCGCGATCTGCAAAAGCGCGACGGGCAGTTCACGCGGGGCAAGGGCTTCGACACGTTCTGCGCCGTGGGCCCGTGCCTGGTTCCGCGCGGCGAGATCGACGCCGCGCAGGTCGCCGTGCGTACGCATCTCGACGGCCAACTCAAGCAGGACGGCAACACCCGCGACCTGATCTTTCCCCTGGGTGTTATAATTGCGTATATTTCGCTGGTGATGACGCTCGAGCCCGGCGACCTGATCGCCACGGGAACTCCGGCGGGCGTCGGGCCGATGCAGCCCGGATCTACAGTGACGGTGGAAGTAGAGGGCGTCGGCGCGCTACGAAATCCGATACGCAAGAGACGGGAGACAACGCCATGAAATTTTTTCTGGATACCGCCAATCTGAAAGAGCTGCAGGCCGGGGTCGATCTGGGGGTGGTCGACGGCGTAACCACTAATCCTACCTACATCGCCAAGGAAGGCCGGCCGACGCACGAGCAGATCCGCGCCATCTGCGAAATCGTGGACGGCGACATTAGCGCCGAAGTGGTGGCCACCACTGCTAAGGAAATGATCGAGGAGGGCCGCTCGCTGGCGCGCATTCATCCCAACGTCGTTGTGAAGTGCCCGCTGATCCGCGAGGGCATCAAGGCTACCAAGGCGCTCTCTTCGGAAAGCATCCGGGTGAACGTGACGCTGTGCTTCACTCCGATGCAGGCGCTGCTGGCGGCCAAGGCCGGCGCTTACATCATCAGCCCGTTTGTGGGGCGCCTGGACGACATCAACACCAACGGCATGGACCTGGTGCGCGACATCGTGGCGCTTTACAAGATACACGGCTTCCCCACCAAGGTGCTGGCCGCCTCGATGCGAGGGCCGATGCACGTCTTCGATGCCGCCAAGGCCGGCGCCCACATTGCCACCATGCCCTTCAAGGTGCTCGACATGCTGTTCAATCACCCGCTCACCGACAAGGGCCTGGAGAGTTTTCTCGCCGATTACCGCAAGGCTTTTCAGGAGGCGACGGTCGGATAGTGTGGCGGCGGGCCGGCGCATTGTGAGCCGCCCCTGCGCCGCCGCACCGCAGCGTATGGCTTCTTCCCTATGGGTTCCGGCGGTGACGATTTCTGTCGCCGCCCTGCTTCTGATCGGGACCTACTTTCTGCTGCGCCGGCGGATCACGCCCGAGGAGGTGGAGCGGCGGCGGCGCCTCGCGGTCAACGCTTCGGGGCGCATCACCGACGGCCTCATCACCGAAGCGCAGTTGGTGGAAACCCCTTCCCGGGGCGCTTCCCATCTGCTGCATTTCAGCTACACATTGAACGGCGTCGCGTATTCAGCGGCCCAGGACATCACCACATTGCTCGCCCACATCGATCGCGATCCTCACCGTCTGGCGGGGCCCGCCAGCGTCAAATACCTGCCGGACAATCCTTCCAACTCGATTGTCATCTGCGAAGAGTGGAGCGGGATTGCCGGAGTGCGGCTGACGCTCAGCAGAGGCTCTCGCTCCAGAAAGCACACCCGCGGCTGAGGCGGGGGCCTTCACCACGGCGGGCGGCGTCAGGCCAGCAGATTGAGAAGGTTCTTATCCAGCTCGTTGGCGATGTGCGCGACCTTCACTTCCATTTCAAAGGTACTCCGGGCGTTCAGCAATTGCACCGCCTCGGAGCTGATGTCGACTGAGTCGGTGGCGTTTGAATCGAGGCCCGTGCGGGCCACGCGCTGGGCCACCTGGTCCACCTGCTGGCTGGCGGCCATCATCCCTTGCAGTGCGGAGGTTATGGCGGTCATATGTTAGACTCATCGGCTTCGACTTCTCGCAATTTAGCAGGCTGCTGAAAAAGGGTTCGCAGGTCCGCTTCCTCATGGTCGCGGCTCTGTAAACTGTTGGGAACAGGTGAAGCCGATTCCGAGCCGCGCGTTAGCAAGCGGTATGTGGACTTTTTCAGCAGCCTGTTAGTTTAGGAGTTTTTCACGCGTGGCGCGCAAAATTCTGATCACGGTCAGCCCGGTTTACCGGCAGGCGGTGGAGCGATTGGCCTCGCGGCTGAAGCAGGCCGGTTTTGAGGCCCACTACCTCGGCCGGCCCGATGAGCGGCTGGACGAAGCAGAGTTGCTGGACCTGCTGCAAGAGACGGAGATTTACGTGGTCGGCAACGCGACCGTGCCGCGGCGGGTCATCGAGGGTTCGCCGGCCCTGGCCTTGATCGCCAAGTACGGCGTGGGTGTGGACAACATCGACTTAGCCGCCGCCACCGAGCGCGGCGTGCTGGTCACCAACGCGCC
>DASQHK010000663.1:0-16683 GCA_035632135.1 Bryobacterales bacterium | reverse complement strand
AAGCCGGGCGACAGCCGGATCGAGATTAGCTACGCGATGCCGTATTCCTCGCCGCTGGATTTCGACGTGCGGAGCCTCTATGACGGGCTGGCTACGCGGATCGCCGCGCCGAGCGGAGTGACGCTGAGCGGCGACGGATTGCAACCGATGCCGCCGAACCCGCAGATCCCGGCGTCGATCTTCGCTCTGCCGGAGGCGAAGCTGGTGAAGGTGTCGATTGCGGGCGAAGGGAAGCTCGCGCAAAGCGAGCAGCAGGGCGATGATCAGGCGGGTGAGAACATCTCGGTCATCCCGGCGGCCATTCACAACCAGCTCTGGCTTGTGCTGGGCTTTGCGCTGGGGATTTTGGCGCTGGGGTTCTGGGCGCTCTACGCGGCCTCGGGCAGCCCAGTGAGCGCGGCGAAGGGCCCGGCGAGCGCCGCGGCGGCTCCGGCAGCGGCGAAGCATGCCCGCGAGCGCGGCAAGCGAAAGGCATGAGCGCAGAAGGGGACGCAGCCGCGGGCGGCAGGGCGAGCGGGCCAGGGTCTGGCGTCGCCGCCGGTCGTGAAGCCAGCGGGCCCGTGCGCGGCGGGGCGAGCGGGTTCGAGTCCGGTGCGGGGGTCGGGGGCGAGCGAAGGGGGCCGGGCGCGCGGGCCGGCTCTTCGATTACAGTCCGTGGGGTCTGGAAATTCTTCGGCGATTTCGCCGCTCTGCGCGACATCAATCTGGAGGTGCCGGCGGGCGCGACGCTGGCGCTGCTGGGCCGTAACGGGGCGGGGAAAACCACGCTGCTGCGGATGCTGGGGGCGCTCGGAAGCCCGTCGCGGGGAACCATCACGCTGGGCGGCGAGACGCTGCGCGACTCGGCGCAGCGCCGGCGCATCGGCGCGATCGGCCACGCCATCTGGATCTACGACGACCTGACGGCGGCCGAGAACCTGCGTTTTTTCGCCGCGCTGTACGGCATTCGCGCGGCGGAGGCGCAGATCGGGCAGTGGCTGGAAAAGACGGGCCTGGAGCGGGTGAGGGACCGGCTGGCGCGGGAGTTTTCGCGCGGGATGCGGCAGCGGCTGGCGATCGCCCGCGCGTTCTTCCACGATCCGGAAATCCTGCTGCTCGATGAGCCGTTCACCGCGCTCGACGATCGCGCGGCGGCGCTGCTGAGCGGGCTGATCGGGCAGGCGCACGCGCGGGGCTGCACGGCTATTATCAGTACGCACCAATTGCGCGAGGCGCTGGCGCTGGCGACCGAGGTGGCGGTGCTTGACCGCGGCCGGCTCGCCTTCCGCGGGCCCAACACGGAGGAGTTGCGGGCGGCGCCGGAGGACTTCTACCGGAAATACACGGAGCCGGGCGCCTGATGGAGTTCCTGCGGGCGGCGCTTACCGTGGCGTGGAAGGACCTGCGCGTCGAGCTGCGCAGCAAGGAGGTTTTCAACGCGGCGCTTTCCTTCGCGCTGGTGATCCTGCTGCTGTTCAGCTTCGCTTTCGATCCCACCGGCGAGCAGACGCGCGAGATGTCGGGCGGGCTGTTGTGGCTGGTGTTCGCTTTCGCCGGCATCCTGGTGCTCAACCGCAGCTTCGCCCGCGAGACGGTGAACGATTGCCTGGACGGGCTGCTGGCGGCGCCGGTTTCGGGGGCCGCGATCTTCTTCGGCAAACTGCTGGTGAACGCGGCGCTGCTGGTGCTGCTCGAACTGGTGTGCCTGCCAGTGTTCGGAATCTTCTACAATGTGCCGTGGGTGAACATCTTCACGCGCCTGCTGCCCGTGTTCGCGCTGGGGACGTGGGGGCTGACGGTGATCGGGACGGTGTTCAGCGCGCTGACGGTGAACGTGAGGCTGCGGGAGCTGATGCTGCCGCTGCTGGTGTTTCCGGTGGCGCTGCCGGCGCTGATGGCGTCGGTGCAGTTGACCACGGCGCTGTTTTCGGGCGAGCCGCTGGCAGGCGAGGCGGTGTGGTTCCGGGTGCTGGCGGGCTTTGACTTGATTTTCACCCTGCTGGGGCTGGCGCTGGTGGAAACGGTGCTGGTGGGATAGCGGTGAATCTCACCGCAGAGGACGCAGAGGAAAACATGCAAGAAAATTTGAAGTGGCTTTGGTACGCGTTTTCGATCGCCTGGGTGATTCATCTGCTCTACGTGGTGAGCTTGGGGCGGCGGGAGAAGAAGCTCCGCTCCGAGATCGAGGCGCTCAAGTCGATGGTGGAAGAGCGGAAGTCATGAAGAGCAGAAACGAGTGGGCGCTGCCGGCGGCCGCCGTCGTGATGCTGGTGGCGGCGCTTTACCTGACGTTTGTGTGGGTCCCGACGGAACGGACGATGGGGATCGTGCAGCGCATTTTCTATTTTCACGTCCCGTCGTTTTTCACCGCGGTGGTGGCGTTTCTGGTGGGGATGATCGCGGGGATCCGGTTCCTGATGACGCGCGACTACCGGTTTGACGAGGTGGCGGTGGCGTCGAACGAGATCGGTGTGGTGTTCGTCAGCGTGAATCTGATCACCGGATCGATCTGGGCGCGGCCGATCTGGGGGATCTGGTGGACGTGGGACGCGCGGCTGACGTCGGCGTTCGTGCTGTGGCTGATGTACGTGGCGTACCTGATCCTGCGGCCGGCGGTGGATGAGCCGGGGCTGCGAGGGGTGATCTCGGCGGTATTTTCCATTTTCGCCTTCGTGGATGTGCCGATCGTGTACATGTCGATCCGGTGGTGGCGGACGCAGCATCCGCAGCCGGTGCTGTTCGGCGGGGAGGGGTCGGGCCTGGACCCGAACATGCGGTTTACTCTGTATTTCTGCTTCCTAGCCATGCTGGCGCTTTATGCCTGTCTGCTGCAAGTGCGGCGGCGGCTCGAGGGGCTGCGGCGGGAAGCCGAGGGGCTGCGGCGGACGGTACACGCGGGTTAATTCAGCAGGGATCACTAAAAATCAGTGATACCATCGCCGGCCGAATAGGTGTACTATGTCGGCAGGTTTTTGGGAGGCGCAACATGGCGGCAAAGGCCCCTCCTTTCGGAATGCCGGACTGGGGCTTTCCCTTCCTGGCATTCGCGCCGGCGCTGTCGTTGGGCTTGCCGCGCGGGCTGTCGCTTTCCCCGCTGGTGGTCGCTGTGATGGGCGCGCTGTTTGCGGCGCTGGTGGCCGGAGGGCTGATTCTCGCGCGCCGGCGGGTGGAGAGGGAAACGCGGGAAGGCGAGCGGCGCTACCGCCGTCTCGTCGAGAACAGCCTGGGGCTGATCTGCACTCACGATCTGAACGGGATCCTGCTATCGATCAATCCGGCGGCGGCGGAGCTGCTTGGCTGCCGACCCGAGGAAGCCATCGGCCGGAGCCTGCGCGGGATTCTGGCGCCCTCGGTGCAGCATCTCCTGGACGACTACCTGCTTCGCATCCAGCACGAGAGGGCGGACAGCGGCTACATGCGCCTGGTGGCCAGGGACGGCACGGAGATGGTCTGGATGTACCGAAATGTGCTGACCGAAGAGCCGGGCAAGCCGCCCTACGTGCTGGGCCATGCTATCGACGTGACTGAGCTGACCAAGGCCCGGAAGGGGATGGAAAAAGCGCAGGTGGAACTGGAGAGGCGCGTGGCCGAGCGGACTGCCGAGCTGGAGCAGGCCAACGAACGGCTGCGCGACGAAATCGAAGAGCGGCAGAGGGCCGAGCAGGCGTGGCGCGAAAGCGAAACGCGGCTTCGCAGCGCGTTTGCGGGAGCGGCGATCGGGATGGCGCTGGCCGATTCAGAAGGGCGCTATATCGAAGTGAACCCGGCCTATTGCGCGATTACCGGCTACACGGCGCAGGAACTGCTGGCCGGCTGCGATTTCCGGTCCATCACGCACCCGGAGGACCTGCCGTTCAACTTGAAGCTGTACGAGCAGCTACGGTCAGGCGAGATGCCGAGCTTCGTGTTCGAGAAGCGTTACATCCACAAGGGCGGGGAGAGCGTGTGGGTTCGCACCAGCGTCTCGCGCCTGCGGGACGCGCAAGGGCAGCCGGCCGACGTCATCGTATTGACGGAAAACATTACGCGGCGCAAACGGCTGGAGGAGGAGCTGCTGCAATCGCAGAAGATGGAGGCGATCGGCCGGCTGGCGGGAGGGGTGGCGCACGATTTCAACAACCTGCTGACGGTGATCCTCGGCTACACACAAATGCTGTTGGGAGAACTGCGGCGCGACGATCCGCTGCGGGAGCACGCCGCGGCGGTGCTGACGGCCGCCGAGCGCGCCTCGGAGCTGACCCACCAGCTTCTCGCCTTCAGCCGGCGGCAGGTGCTGCAACCGAAAGTGGTGAACCTGAACGCGGCGCTCGCCGAGACGGAGCGGATGCTCCAGCGGGTGATCGGCGAGGACATCGAGCTGGTGACAGCGCTGGCGCCGCAGCTTGGGCGAGTGAAAGTGGATCCGGCGCAGATACAGCAGGTCATTCTGAACCTGGCGATCAACGCGCGGGACGCGATGCCTCGGGGCGGCCGGCTGACGATCGAAACGACCAACGCCGAGGTGGGCGAGGCTGCGGGGATCGCGCCGGGCCGCTACGTGAGGATGACAGTGAGGGACACCGGCGGAGGCATGAGCGCGGAGACCCAATCCCACCTGTTCGAGCCGTTTTTTACGACCAAGGAGCAGGGCAAGGGGACGGGGCTGGGTCTGTCGACGGTCTACGGGATTGTCCAGCAGAGCGGCGGGCACTTGGAGGTCGACAGCCGGCCGGGCCAGGGATCGACGTTCGACATTTATCTGCCTCGGGTGGAGGAGGCGACTGAGGAGGAGCGGCGGGAAGAACCGAGCCGGCCGGCGCGCGGCACCGAGACAATCCTGCTGGTGGAGGACGAGCCGGCAGTGCGAAAGCTGACGCGAGAGCTGCTATCGCGACAAGGCTACACGGTGATGGAGGCGGCAGGAGGCGAGGAGGCTTTGCGGCGGTGTGAGGAAAGCGGTGAAGGAATTGATCTGGTGCTGACCGACGTAATCCTGCCAGAAATGAGCGGCTGGGAGCTGGCAGAGAGAGTCGCCCGGCTGCGGCTGGGAATCCGGGTGCTGTACATGTCCGGCTATCCGCAGGACACGCTGGGGGAGCAAAGCGTGCTACGGCCGGGGACCGCGTTCATCCAGAAGCCGTTCAGCGGCCTGGCGCTGGCGCGCACAGTGCGCGAGGCGCTGGAGGCGCCCCAGGAGCGGGGCGCAGGCGCTTGAAATTCACCGCGAGACTTCTACGCACTCTTCTTTGCTACGCTGCCTTCTTGAGAATCTCGCGGAGGCGGCGGCCGACGATCTGCTCCTCGCCGGGCTCGAGCATCGAGACAGCAACCTCGATGGCCTCCTTGGCGCCGGGGCGGACCTCGATGCGGGGCTCGCCGTCGCGGAGCTGCTTGACGACGTCGTGCGGCGAGAGGCCAGTGGCGGTGAAGTCCCACGTAATGCGCAGGTGGGGGACGGCGTTGGCGATCTCGGGCACGAAGACCTCGGTTTTGACGCTGCGCTGCGCGGGAGTGACCAGGTCGGCGATGGTCTTGCAACGCTTCTCCCAGTCGCGCCACACGGCCTGGTGGTCCTGCTTCAGGAAGTGCTCCAGGGCGACCCACATGCCCACCAGCTCCTCCTTGCCGACCTTGTTGGTGCGGGCGACCGAGTCGCTGTAAGGGTTGTTGTTGAGCAGGGCGGCCTCGATGAGGTCCTGGCGGCCGAGCAGCAAGCCGGAGCACTGCGGCCCGCGCAGGCCCTTGCCGCCGGAAAAAGTGACCAGGGAAAAGCCCAGCTTGAGGAACTTGGTGAGATTCTCGACCGGCGGGCAGTCGGCGGCGGCGTCGATGAAAGTGGGCACGTTCAGTTTCTTGCCGAGCTGCGCGAACTCCTGATCCTTGATCTGGCCCTTGTTGTTGTTCTCGTTGAGGAACATCATCATGGCGGTACGCTCGTTGGCGGCACTCTCAAGCTCGGCGGGCGTTTCCACCTCGACGAACTTGATGCCGACGTTGCGGATGGCGTGGTCGTAGCCGTAGCGGTGGGACTTCTGGATGATGACCTCGTTCTTCATGCCGGTGGTGTCGGGCAGGCGGCGGATCTTCTCCTGGTCCTTGCCGGCCACGCAGGCGGCGGTGCCGAGGGTGAGGGCGGAGGCGGCGCCGGCGCTGACCAGGGCGGCCTCGGAGCCGATGAGGGCGGCGATCTTTTTGCCGACTGCTTCCTGGAGCTCGATGAGGTTGACGTACTGCCGCGAGGCGGACTCGATGGCGTCGACGGCCTCGCGCGGGATGAGGGACGCGCTGAGCACGGTGTAGGTGCCGGCGGCGTTGATGAGCGGACGAATGCCCAGCTCTTTGTAAACGTCGCGCTTCATGAAGACATCGCGCTTGCTGGGTTTGGCGACGAGCGAAGCGGGCAGCAGGCCGCCTAAGACGCCGCCGACGCCCGGCAGGGCGACCAGCGATTGCAGGAAACCACGGCGATTGGAAGACATGACCACCTCCGGGGGAATAGTAGCACAGGTGAGGAGGCGGTGACGGGCGGATGGCCGCAGTTCGGCGCCCGGTACTTACTCCTATTGCGGAAAGTCGTTGGAACGACTATAGTGGGCGAAGAGGCGAGGACCATGGGCGGGAAATCTCAAAAGCGGACGCTGGTGATGGAGGAGGAAGTGTTCCTGAACCTGCAGCGCACGGCGGGCGCGCTGCTGCGGGGGGTGGAGGCGGCGCTGAAACCGCACGGCTTGTCGGCGAATCAATACAACGTGCTGCGAATCCTGCGCGGGGCCGGCCGGGAGGGGCTGGCGTGCCGGCAAATCGCGGAACGGATGCTGAGCCGGGACCCGGACATGACCAGGCTGCTGGACCGGCTGGAGGCCCGCAGGCTGGCGGCGCGGTCGCGGGAGCGCCAGGACCGGCGGGTGATCACCACGCGCATCACAGAGGCCGGTCTGGCGCTGCTCAAGGAGCTGGAGGCCCCGGTGGTGGAGGCGCACCAGCGGCAACTGGGGCGGCTGGGCTCCGGACGGCTGAAGGCGCTGAACGAGCTGCTGGAGTCGGCGCGGGCCGGAATCCAATAACGTTGTCCCGCATCTAATGCTTGTTGCAACGAATATCGTTGGCGAGGAGGGTACCATGATTCAGGTCATCCGGTCGGGCGAGCGGCATCACGAGGACATGGGCTGGCTTTCCACCTACTGGCATTTCTCGTTCGACACGTACCACGACCCGGACAACATGCACTGGGGGGCGCTGCGGGTGTTCAATGACGACGTGATCCAGCCGGGGCAGGGTTTCGGCATGCACCCCCACCGGGACATGGAGATCATCACCTGCGTGCTGGAGGGAGAACTGGAGCACCGCGACAACCAGGGCAACCGGGGGGTGATCCACCCCGGAGAGGTGCAGGTGATGTCAGCGGGGACCGGCATCGTGCACTCGGAGTACAACCACTCGAAGGAGACGCCGGTGCACTTGCTGCAGCTCTGGGTTTTGCCGCGGACGCGGGGGCGGAAGCCGCGCTGGGAGCAGCGGCAGTTTATGGCGGCGGACGAGGCGGGAAAACTGTTGCCGGTGGTTTCCTCGGGTGATATACCGGGGACGCTGGCCATTGACCAGGACGCGGCGATTTTTCTGGCGAAGCTGCGGGCCGGGGAGCAGGTGAAGCACGAGACCGCGCCGGGACGCAAGGCGTACCTGTTTGCGATCGGCGGCGGGTTGCAGGTGAACGGCGCGGCGCTGGAGCAGGGTGACCAGGCCAGGATCGACAACGAGGCGAAACTGGTGATGAAGACGCAGAAGGGCGCGGAGCTGATTCTGCTGGATCTGCCGGCGTAATGCAGGGGCGGGCCGGGCAGGCTGGATCGGCCAGCCTCCCGGCCGAGGGCCACCGAAAGGAGCGGGCGATGAAAAGCGGAGATGGTACCGGAATGCAGGGCCTGGGGCTGATGGTCCTGCGGCTGGCGGTTGGGGTTGTATTTGTAATGCACGGCGGGCAGAAGTTGTTCATCTACGGCTTTCACAACGTGGCCGGGATGATGACCAGGATGGGGATGCCGCTGCCGGGAGTTTTCGCCGTGGTGGTGACGCTGATCGAATTCCTGGGGGGCTGGGCGCTGCTGCTCGGGCTGCTGACGCGGTGTGCGGCGCTGGCGCTGGCGATCGACATGCTAGTGGCGATACTGAAAGTGCACCTGCGCAACGGCTTTTTCCTGCCGCGAGGGTTTGAGTTTGCGTTCAGCATGCTGGCGGCGAATGTGGCTCTGCTGCTGGCCGGGCCGGGAGCGGCGGCCATCGACTCGCTGCTCTTCAAGCGGCGGAGCTAAGGAGGCTGAATGAAGGCGCGGGAACGCAAGGAGCCGCCGATCCATGTGGCTGGCATCGGCGGGAGCATCCGGCCGGGCAGCTACACGCGGATGGCGGTGGAGCAGGCGTTGCGGGGCGCTGCGGAAGCCGGGGCGAGCACCAAACTGATCGACCTGCGGGGATACCAACTGATCTTCTGCGACGGCAAGGAGGACGAGAGCGCCTACCCGCAGGACGTAACACGGCTGCGGAAGGATGTGCAGCAGGCCGATGGAATCATTCTGGGAACGCCCGAGTATCACGGGAGCTTCAGCGGCGTGCTGAAGAACGCGCTCGATCTGATGGGCTTCGAGGAGTTCGAGGGGAAGATGGTCGGACTGGTGGGCGTTTCGGGAGGGCGCCTGGGAGCGTTTGACGGGCTGAACGGGTTGCGGCATATCGGGCGCGCGCTCCACGCCTGGGTGATCCCGGAGCAGGCGGCAGTGCCGGAGGCGTGGAAGGTATTTGACGGGGCCGGGAAAATCAAAGATGAAGAAGTGGCGAAGCGGCTGATGGAAGTCGGCCGGCAGGTGGCCCGGTTCGCCCGGATTCACAAGTGCGGCCAGCACGCGGAGTTCGTCAAGTGCTGGGAGGAGTCGGTGGCGAATCCGGGCGGGTGAGGAACTGAGGAACTGAGGAACTGAGGAACTGAGGAATGCCCTGCTACATCTGCCAGACTTGCGGGGTGCAGCACGCGGCCAGCGAACAGCCTCCGGAGCGCTGCGCGATTTGCGACGACGAGCGGCAATATGTCGGATGGGGCGGGCAGCGATGGACGACGCTCGAAGCTCTGCGCGCAGACCACTCGAACCGAATCGAAGAGGAGGCGCCGGGCCTGGCCGAGATCGGGACGGAGCCGGGCTTTGCCATCGGGCAGCGGGCGCTGCTGGTGGCTGCGCCGGGCGGCAACATCCTGTGGGATGCGATCAGCCTGCTGGATGACGCCACGGTGGAAGCGGTGCGGGCGCGCGGCGGGATCGCGGCCATCGCCGTTTCGCACCCGCATTTTTATGCGTCGATGGTGGAGTGGAGCCGGGCGTTCGGGGGCGCGCCGATCTGGCTGCACGCCGACGACCGGCAGTGGGTGATGCGGCCCGACGCGGCGATTGTTTTCTGGGAAGGTGAAACGCGCCAGATCGGCGAAGGGGTGATGCTCATCCGCTGCGGAGGGCACTTTGCGGGCTCCGCGGCGCTGCACTGGGCGGCGGGCGCAGGCGGGCGCGGCGCACTGCTGACGGGTGACACGATCAAGGTGTCCCTCGACAAGCGCTGGGTGAGCTTTATGCGCAGCTACCCGAACCTGATACCGCTTTCGGCGGCGGCAGTGCGGCGGATCGTGGAGGCGGTCGCGCCGTTCGACTTCGAGCGGATTTACGGGGGTTGGTGGGACCACATCGTCCGGGAAGACGCCAAGGGGGCCGTGGCGCGCTCGGCGGCACGCTACCTCAAAGCTATAGGACAATAGAAGACCACCATGCACCACGCGCTGCGGTTTCTGGATCAGCACGCCTACACGATCGTGTTTGCGTTCGCGCTGGCCGAGCAGATGGGGCTGCCCATTCCGGCGCTGCCCGTGCTGCTGGCGGTGGGAGCGCTGGCGGGGCTGGGAAAATTGTCACTCGGGATGGCACTGGCGGCGGCGACGACCGCCTCGCTGCTGAGCGATTCGTTCTGGTACGAGCTGGGACGCCGGCGCGGGCACTCGGTATTGCGACTGCTGTGCCGCATTTCGCTCGAGCCGGACTCCTGCGTGCGGCGCACGGAAGGGGTGTTTGCCAAGACCGGGGCGTGCGCGCTGATTGTGGCCAAGTTTGTGCCGGGATTGAGCACGGTGGCGCCGCCGCTGGCGGGCGTGATCGGCATGGAGTGGTGGCGGTTCTTGCTGTGCGCGGGCGCGGGGGGCTTGCTGTGGGCCGGGGTGCTGCTGGGAGCGGGATTTTTGTTCCGCACCGAGATCGAGCGGGTCGCTGCGCCGGCGCTGCGGATGGGTAGCGGGCTGGTGGTGCTGGCCGTGGCGGGTTTGGCGGCGTATGTCCTCTGGAAATGGATCGAGCGGGAGCGTTTCATGCGGAAATTGCGCGTGGCCCGCATCAGACCGGAGGAACTGCACCGCAGATTGCAGTCAGGCGAGAAGGTGGTCATTGTCGATCTGCGCCACTCGCTCGATTTCGAGGGCGAGAGCGTGAAGCTGCCGGGGGCCATCCACATGCTGCCCGAGGAACTGGAGCAGCGCGAGCGCGACATCCCGCGCGACCGCGAGGTGGTCCTCTACTGTTCTTGACCCAACGAGGCCTCGAGCGCCCGTGCGGCGCTGCAATTACACCGGCGAGGGATCACGCGCGTCCGGCCACTGGAGGGCGGCCTGGATGCGTGGCGCGAGCGCGGCTTTCCCGTGGAGAGAGTGCAAGCAGCAAGCGCCGCGGCGTTACCGGCCGAGGGGGCGGTGGCGGAATGATGGCCCGCTATAGAAAGAGGGCCAGGAGCGGACGCTGTGACTCGTCTCCGCTGCCGCCCGTCATGGCTGCTGCTATCATTCACCTGTGGCGCTTCCCGGCGACATTCAGGCCATTGTAGGCGGCTACCACGGCGCTCCGTTTCGCGTGCTCGGGCCGCACCTCGCGGATGGGGGCGGGAGGCCACGGCTCGAGATCCGCGCGTTTCTGCCCGAGGCGCGGGAGGCGTTCGTGGCAACGAACGATCTCGTGCTGCCAATGCAGCGCCTCGATGCGGAGGGATTTTTCGAGGCGGTGCTGGAGCGGGAGGAAGCCATCCCCTACCGCCTGCGGCTGGCCGATGACAGCGGCGCGACGATCGAGATCGAAGATCCCTACCGTTTCCACGCCCCCTGGCTGACCGATTTCGAGATCCACCTGCACGGCGAAGGGAACTATCACCAGAGCTACGAGAAGCTGGGGGCGCACCGGCGGGAAGTGGACGGCGTCGCGGGCGTGCAGTTTGCGGTGTGGGCGCCCAATGCCCAGCGGGTGAGCGTGGTGGGGGATTTCAATCGCTGGGACGGCCGCCGGCATCCCATGCGGCAGCGGGAGGGCGGCATCTGGGAACTGTTCCTTCCGGGACTCGGCGCAGGCGCTATCTATAAGTACGAGGTAAAGTCGCGGTATCGCGGCTACGTGCAGCAGAAGGCCGACCCGTACGCGTTTACAGCGGAGGCGCCGCCCAAGTCGGCGTCGCGCGTGGCCGACATCGACTGCTACCAGTGGCGCGATGAAGAATGGATGCGGCGGCGCGCGGAGACGGACCCGCTGCCGCGGCCGATGACGATTTACGAAGCGCACCTGGGATCGTGGCACGCGCCGCGGCTGAGCTATCGGGAGCTGGCGGACAAGCTGGTTCCCTACGCGGTCGAGATGGGTTACACGCACCTGGAGCTGCTGCCGGTGATGGAGCACCCGTTCGACGGCTCGTGGGGCTACCAGGTGACCGGCTATTTCGCGCCGACGGCCCGGCATGGCGAGCCGGCGGAGTTCATGGAGTTCGTCGATCGCTGCCACCAGGCGGGCATCGGGGTGCTGCTCGACTGGGTGCCGGGGCATTTTCCCCGAGACGCGCATGGCCTTGCGTACTTTGACGGGACGGCGCTCTACGAGCATGAAGACCCGCGCAAGGGCGAGCACCGCGATTGGGGCACGCTGATCTTCAACTACGGCCGCAACGAGGTGCGGAATTTTCTGCTGTCGAATGCGCTTTTCTGGCTGCGGAAATATCACATCGACGGGCTGCGGGTGGATGCGGTGGCGTCGATGCTCTATCTCGATTACTCGCGCGAGCCGGGGGAATGGGAGCCGAACCAGTACGGCGGGCGCGAGAACCTGGAGGCGATCGACTTTCTGCGCAGGTTCAACGAGCTGGCGCACAAGGAGGCGGGGGCGGTGACGGTCGCCGAGGAATCGACGGCGTGGCCGGGTGTTTCGCGGCCGGTGTACCTGGGCGGGCTGGGCTTCACCTTCAAATGGAACATGGGGTGGATGCACGACATGCTGCTGTACTTTTCGCTCGATCCGATTCACCGGCAATTCCACCAGAACGACATCACTTTCAGCATGCTCTACGCCTTTACGGAAAACTTTGTGCTGCCGATTTCGCACGACGAGGTGACGCACGGCAAGCGGGCGCTGCTGGCGAAGATGCCCGGCGACATGTGGCAGCAGTTCGCCAACGCGCGGGCGTTCTTGGGCTACATGTACGGGCACCCCGGCAAGAAGCTGCTGTTCATGGGGTCGGAAATCGGGCAATGGAACGAGTGGAACCACGCGGCGGGCGTGGAGTGGGACCTGCTGAAGTACGATACGCACCGGTCGCTGCGGCGTTACGTGGCGGACTGGAACCGGCTGTACCGGCAGGAGCGGAGCCTGTGGGAGGTGGACTTTGAGTGGAAGGGCTTCGAGTGGATCGACTTCCACGACGCGCAGCACAGCATTATTGCTTTTATCCGGCGGGCGAGCGATGCAGAGGACTTTTTGGTATTCGTGTGCAATTTCACGCCGGTGGTGCGGGAAGGGTATCGGATCGGAGTGCCGGCGCCGGGCCGATATCGCGAAATCTTGAACAGCGACGCGGAAATTTACGGCGGCAGCAACGTGGGCAACGGCGGCGGGGTGGATGCCGAGGCGGAGCCGTCGCACGGGCGCGACCATTCGATCCTGGTGACGCTGCCGCCGCTGGCGGTGGTGGTATTCAAAAGGCAATCGCCGGGGGGAGCTTAGATCAGCCCCACCCCATGCGCTCGCGCAGGGAGGTGATGTGCGCGACGTGGTGGCGGCCGTGCCAGGCGTAGAGGGCGAGGTTGCGCTCGAGCGTGACGAGGCCCAGCTCGGGATGGCGGAAAGCGCGGGCGAAATCGGCGGGCTGGAACGAGCGCAGCAGCAGAACCCAGCGGCGGTGCAGCGATTCGAGCAGCGCGAGCGAGGGCTCGAGGGGGGCGGTGCGGGCGTCCGCCAGCTCAGCCCAGCGCTTTTCGTCGTAAGGCTTAATAGCAGGCTCGTTTTCGGTGAGCGCCAGCCGGAAGCGCATGTAACTGTTCATGTGGCTGTCGGGAACATGATGCACCACCTGCCGCACGGTCCAGCCGCCGGGGCGATAGGGCGTGTCGAGCTGCTCGGGCGAGAGGCCGGCCACGGCGGCGCGCAGGAGCGCGGGCGCAGCCTCGATGTCGTCGATGAACTGGCCGCGCTGGTCTTGGGTGACGGCGTCCGGAAATTGAAAGCGTCCGATGGGGTAGCGTAGATCGGTCATGTCCGCCTCGCGCGGCTCACTCTCGCGCCGCCAGCGTCTTTCGCTCCACGTGGCGCGGCTCGACGGTCAGGGTCAGCGCCATGGCGGCCCAGCTCGTGCCGGCGGAGGAGATCCACTGATCGTGGCCGTACGGGAAGCCGCTCTCGAAGTAGGGCTGGAAGCCCATGGCGCGCGTCTTCACGTGCCAGGAGCCGTCGGGAAGCTGCGTGGCGAGCAGGAACCGGGCGCCACGTTGATATGACGAGTTGGTAGTGGGCAGTTGGGCGCCCTGCTGCAGCGCGACGAGCGCCTGGCCGGTGGCATAGGCGTCGCTCGGGAGCGCCGGAAGCGGCGCCCACCCACCGTCGGGCCGCTGCCCGGAAAGCAGGCGCTCCGCCGCTTTTTGAATGTCCGCGCCGCTGGCCTTGGCCCAACCGAGGCCCAGGAGACGGTAGGCTTCCTCTTCGCTGACCTTCGGCGTCGCGGCCAGCAGCCAGGCGCGGGCGCGCTCGATGCGCTGCTGAAATTCGTCCTGGCGGCCTGGGATCGGATAGAGCTGCAAGGCACGGAGGCAGAGTGCAGTGGAGGAGATGTCGCTATAGCCGAGCGGCGGGCGGTTGTCGTCGTTGTGCCAGCTTCCGTCGGCGCGCTGCTTCTGCGCCAGGTCGTGCACCAGCGCGGCGGTCAAATCGTCGGCGGGATATTTCTCACCGGCCATCCCGACCAGCGCGTAGCTGGTGACTTCGGGGGCGTCGGGCACCGAGTTGATCGCCTGGAGCAGGTTTTCCCGGTGCGGGCTCAGAACGGCGGCGACGGTTTTCAATTGCAGGCGGGCGATCTTCTCATCGACGGCGAAGCCGCGCGAGCGGGCGAGTGAAACCGCCATGGCGGGCAGCGACTGGTGGTGGCAGGAAAAGCAGCCGGACTTGTCGAAGAACTGCGGGCCGCTCGATTGCAGCAGGTGGATGCTCTTCTCGACTGCGCGCTGCACGGTCGCGGCGTCAGGTTGGAGGTTGCCGGCTACGGGCGGGGCGGAGGCGGGAGCGCCCGGGGCAGCCGTCTCAGAAGCGCCGGCTTGCCGGAGCATCTTGACGATCGTTGTCTCGCCGCGCTTCGCCGCCCAATCCAGCGCCGTTTGACCGTTCTTGTTTTTGACGTTAACGTCGGCGCCCTTGTCGAGCAGCGCGCGCACAATTTCGGCGTTGACAAAATCGGTCGTGCAGGCCACGATCAGCGGCGTATTGTCTCCGCCATCCCGCGCGTTGACCTCCGCGCCTTTCTCCAGCAGCAGGCGGACCAGCTCGGCGCTGTCGGTCATGGCGGCGAGGTGCAGAACGGTGAAGCCGTAGCCGCTCGCATTTTTCACATCGGCGCCTCTTGCGATCAGCAGCTTCGCGGCCGCCACCTGATTCTGGTCGACGGCGGCGATCAACGGGGTCGCACCCTTGCGGGTCTTGCGGCGCTCCTTGACGGTCTCCTCGCGAACCGGGGTGATGGTCCCGAATTGAATGCGGTTGAAGTCGAAGCCGGCACTGGCGTTGACGTCGACGCCTTTCTCGATGAGCAACTGCAAGGCGGCCACGTTGCCGCTCTCGGCGGCCAGAATGACGGCGGTGGCTCCGGCTTTGTCTTTGGCCGCGGGATCGGCGCCGTGAGCGAGCAGATACCGAACCGTCTCCGCCGAGCCGCTGTAGCTCGCGGCCAGCAGCAGCGGAGTTTTGCCGGCGGCGGAGGCGGCGTTGACGTCGGCGCCGTGCTCCACGAGCAAACGGACATTTCGGAGGTCGTGGATGGCCCACAGCAGGGCCGTAGCTCCAGCGGCGTTGCGGGCGTTGGGCTTGGCGCCCTTGTCGAGCAGCAGCTCCAGACAGTTCGGGCCCGCGAAGAGGGCGGCGTACATCAGCGGGGTGGCGCCAGTCGAGTCTTGAGCGCTCACATCGGCGCCCTTTTGCAGGAGCGCGCGCACGGATGCCGTATCGTTGTGGCGGATGGCGCGCAGAAGATCGTCCGCCCGCATTTCGTTGCGCGCGGCGGCATGGAGCGCTGAGGTGAACAGAATCGTAGTGCAGGCAAGGGCAAGCGAAGCGACCCCCGTTCTCATCTCGACGCCCCTCCTGGCGGGCGAATGGTTACATTATACGATGCTCAGCCGGCCAAGCCTACGCGCTCGAGCAGGGCGGGGAAGCGGGGATCGGAGCGCAGGCGGTCGTAAGCGGGATGCATTTTGAGATGAGTGATGGGCGGCTCGCGGTTTTCACAGCCCTTGTCGAGCCACTCGAAGGCGCGGTCGATTTCGCCGAGACCGATGCAGATGAGAGCGATGGTGGTGGCGGGAACGTAGCGGCGGCTGGATAACGCGATCAGCTCGCCGCGCAGCTCTTGCGCTTCGACGCGGCGGCCGGAAAGCGCGTAACACTCGCCCAGCATGCCGGAAGTATAGAGCGCGCCGCCCGAGAGCGACTGGCCTTTCTGAATCAAGCGGATCGCCTCGCTGTGCATTCCTTTCTGTAAGTAAACGCGGCCAAGGCCCATGTAGGTCTTGTAGAAACTAGGATCGAGATCGAGGGCGCGGCGGTATTCTTCGATCGCCCGGTCGTAGTCGCGGGCGACCATGTGGCGGAACCCTGCGCTCACGCAGATGATGAGCGAGAGCGGATCGAGCTGCTGGGCAAGCTCGAGCTGAACTCCAGCTTCCTCGAGGCGGCCGAGAGGACAGAGGAGATCCACGCCGTACCAATGGCGGGCATTGGCGTAGCCCGGGTTCAGCTCGATGGCGCGGCGGTAGTGCTGTTCGGCCTCCGCCCACTGCCACTCGTAAAGCGAGCGGACGTAAGCAAACGAGGTGTGGGCTTCGGCCAGCGTGTCGTCGATTTCAAGGGCTTTGGCGGCGGCGGCTTTCGCCGGGGGCAGCGCGTCGCGGGCGGGCGCCAAGCCGTACTGGCCGAGCAGGCTGTAGGAGTCGGCCACGCCGGACCAGGCCGGAGCGTACTGCGGATCGATGGCGATGGCCTGCTGGAAATACTCGATGCCCTTGCGCACGCCCTCCTCCGTTCGCTTATTCCAGCAAAAGCGCCCGCGTAGATATAAATTGTAGGCATGGAGGCTCGCCGTGTGAGGCTTTACCAGCGCGCCGGCGAGCTGGAGGCGCAGGGCGCCGGCGATGGC
>DASQHK010000662.1:0-5465 GCA_035632135.1 Bryobacterales bacterium | reverse complement strand
ACCGACATTGAAGAAGCGCTGTTCCGCGCGATGCTCCCCGAACCACCGAAGAAGTGAGGCAGCCGCCCGACAACCCCGATCCACCACCGGGGCTGTCCCGGCTGCCCACCCGCGCTGACAACCACACTGACAGGCGCGACACACGACAGACACGCGACACCCGACAGGCGCTGTTGCGCCTCGATGATAATGTCCCCATTTGGCCTCGATAGAAATGTCCCCTTAATCTGAAGAGGCCTCCCCGCGAAGGGAGACCGGATTGGGGAGAACCGCCATGAGCAGCCTGGAGCTGCGCAGGGTGGAAGTATTAGCCCGAGTGAAGAGCAAGCAACTGAAGCTGAAAGACGCCGCGGCACTGCTGGGCGTGAGTTACCGGCAGGCCAAGCGGCTGTGGAAGCGTTATCGCTGCGGGGGTGCCCAGGCGGTGAAGCATGGCAATGCCGGGCGGAGATCGAACCGCGCCAAGCCGGAGAAATTTCGGCGGCAAGTGCTGCGATTGGTGCGGCAGAAATACTCCGGCGCGGTAGGAGAGCGGTTTGGACCGACGCTGGCCGCCGAGCATCTGGCCCAGGAAGACGGGCTAGAGATCGATGCGGAAACCCTCCGGCGGTGGATGCTGGGCGAAGGATTATGGAGCCGCACCCGCAAACGCAAACCGTATCTGCAGCGACGGGAGCGGCGCGCGCATTTCGGCGAGTTGGTGCAGATGGACGGCAGCTTCCATGAATGGGTGGAGAAGCGCGGCCCGCGTGCTTGTCTGATGAACATGGTGGACGACGCCACCGGCACGACGTTGGCCGCCTTCAGCGGCGAGGAGACCACCTGGGCGGCAACGCGGATCCTGCAGATGTGGATTGAGCGTTATGGTGTGCCGCGCGCGCTATACACGGACTGGAAGAACGTCTACAAACGCAAGCCGACGCCCAAGCAGGAACTGGAAGGGACGGTGCCGGTGAGCCAGTTTGGACGGATGTGCGCCCGATTGGGAATCGAGATCATCGCGGCGGGCTCGCCGCAGGCCAAAGGCAGAGTGGAGCGCAATCACGGAACGCACCAGGATCGGCTGGTGAAGAAACTGCGCGTGAAAGGTATCAGCGACTACGAGCACGCCAACGAGTATCTAGACGCGTACCTGGCCGAACACAACGCGCGGTTCGCAAAGCCGGCCGCCGAGGCGGCGGACTATCACGGGCGCAAGCCGACTGCAGGGCAACTGGGGCGGATCTTGCGGCTGGAATACAAACGCACGGTAAGCAATGACTGGGTGATTCGACATCACGGACGATGGTTTCAACTGGAGCGGGGTGGAGGTCCGTATGCACCGAGACAGCGCGAGGTAACGGTTTATGAGAGCGAGGACGGCAGCGTCGAGATCCGCTATGACGGGAAGAAACTGGGATGGCAAGAACTGACTGGTGCGCCGCCCAAGCCAGCGGTGGCGGTGGAGAAGACGCGGCGGATCGTGCGACGGCCGCCGGTGCAGGGGCCGGATCACCCGTGGAGAAAGCGGTATGCGGACATGAAGGCGTGGACACCGGTCGCGACCACGCCGACGACGCGAATGCTTCGGGTGCCCTCGGTGGCTTCGCCCTAAACGCTCGGCCTACGGCCTCGCAGGGCTGCGCCCCCGAGGGCACCCGAAGCAAAGGCAACAACAAGCGAAAGGGGGACACTTCTATCGAGCTAAGGAAGGGGACATTTCTAAAGAGGCTTGACATACAAGCGCGTGATACCTTGACACCCCCGAAAAGAGTGACATATACTGCGCCCAATATCTGCTTGTCGTGGGTCTGCGGCGCCGCCTCGCGGCCGCTTGAAGTGTGACAGCTGAAAGTCACGGAGAGGATCATATGCACGCTTTGCGGGTTTTTGCGGGATTATTGTTTTCAGTTGCGTTCGCTTACGCGCAGGGCGATCGCGGAACCATCACCGGGACAGTCAACGACCCGGCCGGTGCGGTCGTAGCCGACGCTCCCATCCAGGCGCGCGAGGTGGAGACCGGCGTCGTTTATCAGGCGGTCAGCACCAACACCGGAAACTACACAGTCAGCCAACTGCCGGCCGGCTCCTACGAGCTTTCGGTCACCGTTCCGGGGTTCAAACGATTCATCCGCCAGAATCTCGTATTGCAGGTGGCGCAGGTGCTGCGCATCGATGTCACGCTGGAGGTCGGCGCGGCGACCGAATCGGTGACGGTGTCTGAAGCGGCGCCGCTGCTCAAGACCGAAAGCGGAGAGTTGAGCCACAACGTTTCCACCGACACCGTAGACAACCTGCCGATTCTCGGCATCGGTTCCTCAATGGCGGGCAGTTCCGCGATCCGCAACCCGCAGGCGGTAGCGTACCTGCTGCCGGGAGCATATGTTGCTCCGAACGCGCAGATGCGCGTCAACGGCGCGCCGGGCAACACGGCGTCGTACCGGCTGGAAGGACAGGACGCGAGCAACGGGCAGGTGCCGGCGACGCAGGCGCAGGTGCAGCCCAGTGTGGACGCCATCCAGGAAGTCACCGTGCAGACCAGCAATTTCGCCGCAGAGTACGGCCTGGTGGGCGGCGGCTTCTTCAACTACACGATGAAGTCGGGCACCAACCAGCTTCACGGAAGCGCCTACGACTACTTCGTAAACGAAGCGTTTAACGCCAACACGCCGTGGGTGAATGCCAAGCCGACGGCGCGCCGCAACGACTACGGCTTCACCGTAGGCGGGCCGGTGGTGTTTCCCAAACTCTATAACGGGCACGACAAAACGTTCTTCTTCTTCAACTGGGAGCAGTTCCGGGAAACCGAAATCATCAACAATATTTTGGATACGGTGCCCACGGCCGGTTACCGCACCGGCGACTTTTCGCAGGCTCTGACTGCGCGCATTCTGGGCACCGATCCGCTGGGGCGGTCGATTCCCGAGGGAGGCATCTACGATCCAACCACGCAGCGCCCCGCTCCCAACGGGCAAATCGTCCGCGACCAGTTTACGAACAATCAGATCCCGCGCAATATGCTGGACCCGGTTGCGTTGAGAATCCAAGCGCTGATCCCGAACCCGAACCAGGGAAATGGGGTGATCAACAACGCGATCTTCCCGTTTCCCAGCACGCGCATCACGTCGATCCCGGCCTTCAAGATCGACCACTCGGCGAGCTCCAAGATGAAGTTCTCCTACTACTGGTCGGAGACCAAGACCGCCAGCCAATACTCGCCCACCTTAGGCGGCGCCGACGGCTTGCCCGAGCCGATCTCCGGCGAGATCGGTACCTTCATCACGGGCCGCGTGCAGCGCGGCAATTTCGACTACACGATCACGCCCACCGTCTTATTTCATTTCGGCATCGGTTACCAGACGGACTATTTCACGGACGATCCGGTGACCACCAACTACAATCCGGCGCAGGCGCTCGGCTTGAATGGAATCCCGGTCAACCGCCTGTTCCCGTTCATGACCGGCTTGTGTCCGGCCGGCACCAGCAACGGCACCGTCACCGCCACCTGCGGCGGGCAGGGCGGCATGAAAGTGATGGGGCCGACCACGAACCGGCATCCGCTGCTGTACGAAAAGCCGACCGCCAACACGAGCGTGACCTGGGTGCACGGCAACCATACCTACAAGGCCGGAGGCGAACTGCGCGTCGAGAGCAACTCATCGACGCTGTATGCCTCGACCGACGGCCAGTTCACCTTCAGCCCGAACGAGACGGGGCTGCCTTACCTGCAGTCCTCGACGCTGGGTGGAGGCACCGTGGGCTTCGCCTACGCCAGTTTCCTGCTGGGACTGGTGGACCAGGTCAAGATCGCACCGATCGACAATATGCGAATCGGCAAGCATGCGGTGGGATTGTTCTTGCAGGACACCTGGAAGGTCACGCGCAAGCTCACGCTCGATTACGGAATCCGCTACGACTACCAGACCTACCTGAAGGAACACCAAGGACGCTTTGCGCAGTTCGCGCCCAACATTCCGAATCCGTCGGCGGGCGGGCACCTGGGCGCGGTGGAGTTTGAAGGCTCCGGGCCAGGGCACTGCAATTGCAGCTTTGCCAACAACTATCCCTATGCCATCGGGCCGCGCCTGGGCATCGCTTACCAGATCACCCCGAAAACCGTGATTCGCGGCGGATGGGGTATCGTTTACGGCGGCACCGGAGACGCCAATGGCGCGACTCAGGGCGGACTGTCGATACCGAACGCGGTTTCCTCGCCCTCCTTCGGCCAGGCAGTGATGACGCTGGCGGGCGGGGTGCCATTCGCGCCGCTGCCGTTCCCGAACTACGATCCAGGGCAATTTCCGCAGCCCGGCACCCTGCAGGCGCCAAACGTATGGTACGACCAGAACGCGGGGCGGCCGGCGCGGCAGATGCAGTGGAGTTTCGGCCTGCAGCGGGAACTGGCCGCGAATCTCGCGGTGGAAGCCAACTACGTAGGCAATCGCGGCGTGTGGTGGAACGCACCCGGCCTGGTGGATGTGAACGCGCTGACGCCGCAGGCGATTGGCGCCGCCGGCTTGAACATCAACAATCCCGCGGACGTGCAGTTGCTGGCTTCGCCGGTCAACTCCGCGCTGGCAATTTCGCGTGGGTACAACAAGGCGCCATATACCGGCTTTCCGACGACTGCGACGGTGGCGCAATCGTTGCGCCCCTTCCCGCAGTTCGGCAGCATCACCGCGCTGTGGGCGCCGGACGGCAACACCTGGTACGACTCGCTGCAAGCGAAAGCGACCAAGCGGTTTTCACATGGCCTGCAGTTCACAGGACTTTTTACCTGGTCGAAGAACCTCTCCACGGCTGCACCCAGCAATGTGACCATCCCGGGCACCGGCCTGCAAGCGGTGAGCGACGTGTTCAATCGCTCGCTCAACAAGTACATTTCTCCGTTCGATCAGCCGTTCCTGCTCACCATCGCGGCCAGCTATACGACGCCCTCCCTGCGGACGAACAAGCTGGTGTCGTGGGTGGCGCGCGACTGGCAGATCAACACGCTGCTCGGTTACGGCAGCGGCTTGCCTATCCTCGCTCCGGTGGCGCAGAACAACCTGAACACGGTGCTGTTACGGAACATCACCGGAACTCAGGTCGGGTACGCCAGCCGGGTGCCGGGAGTGAATCCGTTCCTGGAAGACCTGAACTGCCACTGTTTCGATCCAAACAAGGTGTTCGTGCTGAATCCGGCCGCGTGGACGAGTCCGGGGCCGGGACAATGGGGCACGGGTGCGGCCTATTACAGCGACTACCGCAACGAGCGACGCCCCAACGAGAACATGGGGCTGGGCCGGCTGTTCCGGATCAAGGAGCGCTACGAGCTGAACCTGCGCATCGAGTTCAACAACATTTTCAACCGGGCGGAAATGCCGCTGCCGACGTCGACCAACGCCGGGCAGACCCAGGTGACGAAGGGGGGCGTGCCGACCGCGGGCTTCGGATTCATCGCGACGGCGAACACCGGTATCGTGTCGAACACGCAAACGCCGACT
>DASQHK010000661.1:0-25430 GCA_035632135.1 Bryobacterales bacterium | reverse complement strand
TTCACGGCCCCGTGAGCAAGCGGTATTTGCCCTTTTTCAGCAGCCTGCGAGGTCTCGCCGACACCCGCCTCCCCAACCTGCCCTATACTCGTAAAGGGCAACTGGTTCCCCCAGCGCTGCGTCCAATCCTACGGGCTGCCGCCGTGCGTCGAATGGCAAAGATCCTGGTCTGTATTTTCCTCGCGGCTGCCGTGTGTACGGCCGGAAACTTCAAGTTGTACTTGAAGGATGGCTCAGACCAGCTCGTCCGCGAGTACCAGGTCCAGGGGGACCGCATCCGCTACTACTCCATTGAGCGCAGCCAGTGGGAGGAGGTGCCGCTCGAGCTGGTCGACCTCGACCGCACGGTCCGCGAACGCAAGCGGCTCGACGACGAAGCGCAGAAGCTCGCCGCCGAGGATCGCGTCGAGCGCGACGCCGAGCGCCAGGGCCGCGTCGAGCTGCAGCGCGTGCCGCTCGAAGACGGCGTCTACTGGGTCAACGGCGAGCAGGCGGTTCCCCTCAAGCAGAGCGAGACGATTCGTAAAGGCAACAAGCGCCGCTCGGTGCTGAAGGCCCTCTCACCGGTCCCGGTAGTGTCGGGCAAAGCCACCATCGAGCTGGCCGGAACGCAGTCGCAGTTCGCGGTCAATTCGGCCACCCCGCAGTTCTACCTGCGCCTGGATAAGGCGGTGCGCTTCGGCATTGCGCGCCTGACGCTGCACAAGGACTCGCGCATCGTCGAGAACCTCACCATCGTGCCCATCGTCAAGCAGGAAGTGGGGGAGCAGAACGAGGTCGAGGTGTTTCGCCAGCAGCTCGCGCCGAGCGTCTACAAGATTTGGCCGGTCGAGCCGCTCCAGCCGGGTGAGTACGCTGTGGTACAGTTTACGCAGGACCAGGATCAGGTGAATCTCCGGGTTTGGGATTTTGCCTACCGCAAGCCGTAAGGGCTGTCTGGGCCGTCAGAAGGTGGCGGGCGCCCGGCCGCGCCCCAGCGGCGGGAGGCTCGCCGCACCACGATGAAGCGGCTAATTTTCACCATCGGCGGATTGCTGTTGGGCGTAGCGCTGTGGGTGTATTTCCGGCAGCCCGATCCGCCCGAAATCCCGGCGGCGAGGGTGCGCCGCGGCGCCATCGTGCAGTTGCTTACCACCAACGGCAAGGTCGAGGCCGTTTCGAGCGTCGCTGTTTTTGTGCGCGCGCCGACGCTGGTGCGCAGTGTCAGCGTGCAGGAGGGGGACACGGTGCGTCGCGGTGAATCGCTGGCTGAGGTGGACACGACCGCCGCCCGCGAGGCCCTGGCGCGCGCCCGCGCCCAGCTCGACGCCGCCAAGGCCGACCAGGCGCTGGTCGAGCGCGGCGGCACCGCGGTCGAGATGGCCGATCTCGACGCCGCCATCTCCCGCGCGAGCCTGGATAGGGAGGCCGCCGAGCGCGAGGTCGCCGCGCTCCAGCGCCTGGTCGAGCGGCGAGCCGCTGCCCGCTCCGAGCTGCTCGACCAGCAGCAGCGCCTCTTCCGGGCCCAGAGCCAGCTCACGGCGCTCGAGCGCAAGCGCCACGCGTTTCTCGGCCCCGAAGATCGCGACCGCATTCGCGCCCGTATCCAGGAGGCCGAGATCGCCGTCACCCAGGCCTCGGGCGCCCTGCGGCAGACCGAACTCCTCTCGCCCGAGGACGGTGTGGTCTACTCCCTGTCGCTCAAGGCCGGCGGATTTTACAATCCGGGCGCGCAGGCCGCCCAGGTAGGCAAGCTGGATACCGTGCGCGTGCGGGTGCTGGTTGATGAGCCCGATCTCGGCCGCCTCGAGATCGGCCAGCCGGTCCGCGTCACCTGGGACGCTCTGCCGTCCAGCTCCTGGCAGGGAACGGTCGAGCGGCTGCCCTCCGAGATCCGCATGGCTGGGACGCGCAGCGTCGGCGAAGTGCTGTGCACCATCGACAACCCAGGCCGCCGCCTGCTGCCCAACGTCACCGTGAACGTGGAGATCCGCACCGGCGAGTCGCCCAACGCGCTCACCATTCCCCGCGACGCGGTCGTGCAGGAAGGCCGCCAGAGCTTCGTGCTGCTGGTCGATGAAAAGGGCGTGGTAGCCCGCCGGCCGGTGCGCCTGGGACTTCACGACGCGGGCCGCGTCGAGGTGCTGGAGGGCCTCGCCGACAATCAAGTCGTGCTCCTGCCCGGCGACCACGCGCTCTCGCCCGGCCAGGTCGTTCGCCCCAGAATTGCAGCATGACGGCGCGTGCGACAGTCCGGCCCGCCCGCCGCTGCGGCCTCCTGGCGGGCCTGGTCCTCGCGCTCACGCTCATTCCGCCGGCCCTGGCCGGCAATGCCGAGAGCTTCTTCGCCATGGGCATGCAGGCCTACGCCGCCGAGGATTATGAGAAGGCGATCCATCTGTTCGAGCAGGCCGCCGCAGCCGAGCCGAACGTATCTAAGTATTATCACTGGCTGGGCAGGGCCGCCGGCCGCCGCGCCGAGCGCGCCCACTTTCTCCGCGCTCCCGGTTTGGCCAAGAAGGCCCGCGCCGCTTGGGAGCGCGCCGTCGAAATCGACCCCGCCGACATCGGCGCACTCTCCGATCTGCTCGAGTACTACCTGCAGGCGCCCGGCTTCCTCGGTGGCGGGGAAGACAAGGCCCGCGCCGTCGCCGAGCGGCTTGCCAAACTCAACGCCGCCGAGGGCCACCGCGCCCAGGCTGTGATTCTGGCCAGGCGCAAGGACTACGCCGGCGCCGAAAAGGAATACCGCGCCGCGCTCGACCTCGAGCCCCAGAGGCCCGGCCGCCTTCTCGAGCTGGCTTCCTTTCTTTCCGAGCGCGGCCGTTACTCCGAGTCCGACGCCCTGTTCGACCGCGTCGCCCAGCTCGCTCCAGGCACGCCCGGCTTGCTCTTCCAGCGCGGCAAAGCGCTGGCGCTTTCGAAGCGCGATCCCCGCGAGGCCCGGCAACTGCTCGAAGCCTACCTGCGCTCCAACCGCCAGGCCGACGACCCTCCCCCCTCGGAGGTGCAGGCCTTATTGAAAAGGCTCTGAAGGAACCCGTCGCCATGGTTGTGGATTCCATCCGCTTCGCCCTCTCGGCCCTGTGGGCCCACAAGCTCCGCGCCATCCTCACCGGACTGGGCATGACCATCGGCAATGCCTCGGTGATCATCGTAGTCACCGTCGCCCTGACCGGCCGCGCGTTTGTGCTGCGCCTGGTCGAGGGCGTGGGTTCCAACCTCATCTATGCCTATTACGAGCCCGGAGGCAACGCCGGCTCCAGCCAGGCCGACTACATCAACCTCGACGACGTCAACGCCGTCCGCCGCGAGCTCGGCGACCGCGCCTCCGCCGTGGCCGGTGTAGTAAAGACCTTCGACCGCATCTTCATCGAAGGTCGCGAGCGCGAAATCGCCGTGCTCGGCTCCAACACCGATTACCGCGTCGTCCGGCATCTCACGGTTCCCGCCGGCCGCTTCTTCGACGACCTGGAGCTGTCCGGCCGCCAGAAGGTCTGCCTGCTCACCGCCGATCTGGCCCGCCGCCTCTACGGATCGCCGCAGAACGCCATCGGCGCCTCCGTCAAGGTGCACGACCTGCAATTCAGCGTCATCGGCATCTTCAAGGAAGGCGTCGACACCTTCGGACAATCCGAAATTTCCGGTGATTCCATCCTGATCCCCATCACCGTGATGAGATATTTTTCCCAGAATCTGCGCGTCGATCCGCTCTACGTCGCCGCCCGCTCCTCCGCCGACGTCGAGCCGCTCACCCGCCTCGTCCGCCAGATCCTGGTGAGCCGCCATCGCCCCGGCTCGCTCTACACCGTGAACAACCTCGCGAATCTCTTGGGCGCAGCCAGGAAGATCTCCTCCGCGCTTACCCTCGTGCTGCTGCTGGTTTCCGCCATCGCGCTCACCATCAGCGGCATTTTCATCATGAACATCATGCTGGTGACGGTCACCGAGCGCACGCACGAGATCGGCATCCGCATGGCCATGGGGGCCACGCGCCGCCGCATCCGCTCGCAGTTTTTGCTGGAAGCCGGCGCCATCAGCTTCATCGGCGGTATCGTGGGGATCCTGCTCGGCCTGGCCGCGCCGCTCGTGGCGCGCCATTTCCTGCCCGGCGCGGACATCCTGATCTCGCCGCTCTCGATCGTCGCCGCGCTGCTAGTCTCCTGCACGGTCGGCGTGGTGTTCGGGATGCTGCCCGCCTCGCGCGCCGCCCGCCTCAACCCCGTCGATGCTCTTAGATATGAATAAGACGCTCTTAGATATGAATAATAGGTGGAAAACAATGCGCTCTGTCTCGATGCTCGCCCCGTGTCTTTTGCCGGTTGCCCTCTGCCTTTCGGCCGCGGGCGCCGCGCCGCCCGCCGGTCCGGAGCGGCCGGCGGAAACGCCGGCGCGCCAGGCCCTCTCGCCCGCCGCCGGCCCTCCCGCCGGAGTGGCCTCCGGTCCGCCTGCTGCGCCCCTTCCGGGTCCCGTCGTCGAGACTCGCACCCTGACCCTCCAGCAGGCCGTCGGTCTCGCTCTCAAGCAAAATCCCGACTACCTGCTGGCCAAGCTCGACGAGCAGAAAGCCCGCCAGGCCGTCCGCGAGGCCAACATCCCGTTCGTGACGAAAATCTATCTTGGCTCGGGTCTCGCCAAGGGCAACGGTTTTCCACTCTCCATCGAAGGCTCCGCGCCCTCCATCATGCAGGCCTACGCCTCCCGCTACATCTATAACCGCCCGCAGTCGTTCCGCGTGAAGGAGGCCGGCGAGATGGCCAACGCCGCCCTCCACTCCACGGAAGCCAAGTCCGACGAGGTGGCCTACCAGGTGGCCGCCACCTATCTCGATTTCGAGCGCGCAACCCGCGCCCTGCCGGCGGCCAAAACCCAGGTCGAAACCCTCACCCGCATGCAGGAGCTGATGGAGGAGCGCGTCAAAGCCGGCCGAGAGATCCCGCTCGAAGCCACCAAGGCCCGCGTAGAGGCCGCGCGCGCCCGCTCCCTGCTGCTGACCATGCAGGCCAACGTCGCACTGCTCGAAGAGGCTCTGCGCGACGATCTCAGCCTCGGCGACGCGGTCCGCATCGCCCCGGTCGAGACCAACCTGCCCTCCGAGCTGGCGATGCCGGAAAGCGAAGACGCCGCCGTGGCCGAAGCGCTCGGCAACAGCCAGGAGATCAAGCGGCTCCAATCGGTGCTCCAGGCCAAGCGCTACGCCCTCACCGCCGAGAAGAGCGCCCGCTTCCCCCACGTTGACCTGGTCGCGCAGTACGCCCTGCTCGCCCAATACAACAACTATCAGGACTTCTTCAAGACCTTCCAGCGCCACAACGGCGAACTCGGCGCATCGATTCAGATGCCCATCTTCAACGGCGGCGCCATCGCTGTTCGCGTCGCGCAAGTCCAGACCGAGATTTCACAAACCAATCTCCGCCTCGCCTCCGCGCGCGCCGGCATTGCGCTCGAGACCAAGCGCCTGTTTCAGACCGTTCGCCAGGCCGAGTCCTCTCGCGATCTGGCCCGCATGGAGCTTGACCTGGCCCGCGAATCGCTCTCGGTATCGCTGGCCCGCTTCGATGAAGGCCGCATTCCGTTCAGCGAGGTTGAGCAGGCCCGCATTACCGAGGCGCAGAAGTGGGAGGCCTTTTACGACGGCCGCGCCGCCTCCGGCAAAGCCAGGCTGAACCTGCTGCGGGAAATGGGGACGCTGGTCGCCGCCCTGCGCTAAGCATCCACGCGTTTCCGAGCCGCGCGCGAAGTAAGCGGTCTTTCCCAAGGCGCCAGCCAACACCCGCCCGCTGGTCGCCGCCCTGCGCTAAGCATCCGCACGTTGCGGGTATCCGGAATTGCCGTTTCCGAGCCGCGCGCGAAGCAAGCGGTCTTTCCCAAGGCGCCGCCGACACCCGGCTCAATCTCCGGTGGGGCGCCTATGCTACACTAATCTTCAATCCGACATGCTGCTTTCCAGGGCGTTCATTGCTTACTTGGCTCGCCAATTGGCGATCCGCTTGGCGGATGGTCCGATCGAGGCCGGCGACCCGGAGGCCATGCGCGAGACAATCCAACACCTGATCACCGACGAGCTTTCGGTCGAAGACCAGATCAACGACGAGGTGCGCGAAATCCTGGGCCAGTATAGCGAGTACATGCGCCGCGAAGGCGTCAGCTACCAGGAGATGTTCAAGCGCACCAAGAGGCTGCTGCTGGCCGAGCGCAAGATCATCCGCGCCTCCGGCCGCGAGACCGGCGACCACATGAAGCTCTCCCGCGACAAGGTCAACGAGCTTTCCCACAAGCTGGCCGCCCAGTTGCGCCGCACGCCCCGCATCAAGTTCAAGCTGGAGTGGAACGACGTCCGGCTGGAGATCGTGCGCGGCCTCACCGAGCTGCTCACCGCCGAGGACAAGATCGACCACGCCGCCCGCGTCAAAATCAAGTCGCAGAAGCGCGAGATCCCCGAGGGCAGCGAAGAGTGGGACCTGCTGTTCCGCCGCTACTACGACGAGGAAATGAAAAAATACGGCATCGACCTGGCCAGCGTGTAGGCCCGTAATCCATCCGTAGGAAGCGAGGTTCGTGCCCGCACCGGGAAGGTGCTGCCGCTCCCTTCGGTCACCGCTCCGATCGGTTGGTTTACCGAGCCGCGACCGAAAGGGAGAGCTGCTCCTTACGGACTCACCACGGTAGGCCGCCGAGGCTGCCGCGCGGTTGACACCCTTTCCCGCTGGTTGTTATAGTTGGGAAAGCGCCGTTCGTCATTGAAGAAACGTGTTCTGGGCCGCAAGAATTCGCCAGATTTCGCTCGTGGGAGCGCTGCTGCTCGTGGTGGGCTTGTTCGCCCTCGCAACCCAGGCCAAGCTGAGCCAGTACCATTCCAAAGACAGTCCCACGCACTATCTCTCGAAGTCGGTGAAGATGCGCGAATGTCGCGCTGAAAAAGGCGACGAGGTTCAGCCCAGCGCCGCGGCGCCGCTCGCCCCCGACGAGCCTCTGGCCGAGCTGGCCGTACCTTTCTCCCAAGTCCCTTTGCCAAAGGCCTTTTCCATTCTTCGTCCTTTTGAGTTTCGTCCCCCGCCCGCTCTCTTTTTCTGACAGAATCAGGTTGGTTTGACCGCCGTTCATCCCCTTGCGGAGGAGCAAGGCTTGGAAAATACTTTGACCGCGGAACAGTTGGAAGCGATTCGGCGCCTGGACACGTGCCTGGTGTCGAACGCCATCGACACATTTAACGTGCGGCTTCGCAATGAGGGCTTCGCCGACGCGAGCATTCGCTGCATGTTCCCTCATTTTCCGCCGCTGCTCGGCTACGCCGTCACGGCCCGCATAAGCTGTTCGGGGCCGCCGCCGGCCGGCCACAGCTATTTCGACCGCACCGACTGGTGGAGCTATATCGCAACAATACCTGCACCGCGCGTCACCGTGATCCAGGACATCGACGAAATTCCGGGCGTGGGAGGCTTCGTGGGCGAGGTGCATGCCAACGTCCTGCGCGCCCTCAACTGCGCCGGGACGGTCACCAACGGCGGCGTTCGTGATCTGCCGGCGGTGGAACAGATGGGCTACCAGCTTTTCGCCGGCAACGTCTCCGTGTCTCACGCTTACGTTCACATGATCGACTTCGGCGGACCGGTCGAGGTCGGCGGCCTGACGGTTCGCCCCGGCGACCTGATTCTGGGCGACTGTCACGGCGTGCTGGCCATCCCCAGGCAAATCGCGGCCGAAATCCCCGCTGTGGCGGCGCGCATGGTGGAGAAGGAGCGCAGAGTGATCGGGCTGTGCCGCTCGCCCGAGTTTTCGCTGCAGAAGCTGCGCACTATCATTAAGGAGCTGGGCTGAACTCATGGAATCCAGAACCAGATTGCACCACTCGCGAATGGCGTCCCGCTGGGCTGCTCTGCCGCCGGCCGGCCTCTGGCTGGCCGCCCTGCTGCTGGCGCCCGCCTGCACGCGGCCCGGCCAGACCGAAGCCAAGAACGATCCGATCCAGGAAGCTCCCGTCGTGGCGGTGGCCAGGGTTTCCCGCCAGAACCTGTCCCGTGATCTGATGCTGACCGCCGAGTTCCGTCCTTATCAAGAGGTGGACGTGATGGCCAAGGTCGCCGGCTACGTCAAGCAGATCAACGTCGACATCGGCGACCGGGTCAAAGCAGGGCAGTTGCTGGCGGTGCTCGAAGTGCCCGAAATGGGCGACGACCTGGCCCGGGCCGCGGCGACGCTGCGGCGCAGCAACTCCGAGTACAAGCGCGCCCAGGATGAGTTGCGCCGCGCCAACTCCTCCCACGATATCGCCGATCTGACCGCCAAGCGCCTGGCCGCCGTGATGAAAAGCCGCCCCGGCCTGGTGGCCCAGCAGGAAGTCGATGACGCCCACAGCCGCGATCTGGTCGCCGAGGCGCAAGTGGCGGTCGCCCAGTCCGGACTGGCCGCCGCCGAGAACCAGATCAAGGTCGCCGAGGCCGAGCAGGCCCGCACCAAGACCTTGTTCGAATACACCCGCGTCACCGCTCCGTTCACCGGCGTCATCACCAAGCGCTACGCCGACACCGGCTCCATGATCCAGGCCGGCACCGCCTCGCAGACGCAAGCCATGCCCCTCGTCCGCCTCTCGCAGAACAATCTGCTGCGCCTGATCCTGCCCGTGCCCGAGGCCGAGGTGCCGGTGATCCGCGTCGGGGAGGCGGTCGAGGTCAAGGTCCCTTCTCTCAGCCGCACGTTCCCCGGCAAGGTCGTCCGCTTCGCCGACAAGCTCCAGCTTTCCACGCGCACCATGGACACCGAAGTGGACGTGCCGAATCCCGAACTCATCCTGATTCCCGGCATGTACGCCACCGTGGACTTGACCCTGACCCAGCACAAAGACGTGCTGTCGATTCCGGTGACGGCCATCAACAGCGCCGCCGACAAGCCTACGGTCTTGCGCGTGGGGCGCGGCAACACGATCGAGGAGCAGGGGGTGGAGCTCGGCCTGCAAACGGCGAACCGCGTGGAAGTCCGCGAGGGCCTCTCCGACGGCGATCTGGTTGTGGTGGGCAACCGCAATCAGCTCCACGCCGGCGAGCGCGTCACTCCCAAGATTGTCGAAATGGCCGCGCTTAAGGATGCGCAGTAGGTATGTCCCGCTTCGCCATCAAAACCCCCTACTTCATCGTCGTCGTCTGTCTGGTGATCGCGGTGGTCGGCGTCACCAGCCTCACCCGCATGCCCGTGGACATGTTCCCCACCATGAACATTCCGGTTGTGACCGTGGCGACATTCTACTCCGGCATGCCGCCCGAGCAGATGGAGACCGATATCACCAGCCGCTTCGAGCGCTTCTTCACCCTGGGAAGCGGCATCGAGCACATCGAGTCCCGCTCGCTCACCGGCGTCAGCGTCATCAAGGTTTTCTTCCAGCCGGGCACCAACCCCGATTCCGCCGTCACCACCATTTCCAACCTGGCCATGGCCCAGTTGCGGCGCCTGCCGCCCGGCACCCTCCCGCCGGTGGTGCTCAAGTCTGACGCTTCCAGCCTGCCGGTGTGCCTGGTCACTTTCCAGGGCCAGGGCATGAACGAAACTTCCCTGCGCGACGTCGCCCAGTTCACCGTGCGCAACGAGATCGCCGGCGTTCCCGGCGCCTCGGTCCCCCAGCCCTTCGGGGGACGCTACCGCCAGATCATGGTCTATACCGATCCCTACAAGCTCGAAGCTCACCAGCTCAGCTTGATGGACGTGGTGCGCGCGGTCAACGACGCCAACCTGATTCTGCCCGCCGGCGACGTCCAGATCGGCCCCCTCGATTACAACATTTACACCAACAGCCAGCTCAACACCGTCGGCGAGATCAACGATCTGCCGCTGAAAACGGTCGGCGAGAATCCGGTGCGCGTGCGGGACGTCGGCTACGCCAAGGACGCCCAGCAGATCCAGACCAACCTGGTGCGCGTCGACGGCCAGCGCTCCGTCTATCTCGCCATCCTGAAGCAGGGCGGCGACACCAACACCATCCAGGTCGTCGATGGCGTCCAAAACACCGTCGCCCACTTGTTCGACGTCCCCAAGAATCTGGTCACCAAGGTCGTCTTCGACCAGGCCCGCTTTGTGCGCACCGCCATCGAGACGCTGTTGCACGAAGGCGGCCTCGGTTTGCTGCTCACCTCGGTGATGATTCTGATCTTTCTCGGCAGCATGCGGGCTACCGTGGCCGTGTTCTTCTCCATACCGCTTTCGGCGCTGGCCACGTTCATCTGCCTGTGGCTGGGCGGCAGTTCGGTCAACAGCATGGTGCTGGGAGGCCTGGCGCTGGCCTTCTCCCGCCTCATCGACAACTCGGTGGTGGTGCTCGAAAACATCTACCGGCACCTCGAGATGGGCGAGCCGCCGGTCGTGGCCGCCGAGAAAGGCGGCGCCGAAGTAGCGCTGCCGGTGCTCGCCGCCACGCTCACCACCGTCGTGGTGTTCTTCCCGGTGACGTTCCTTTACGGCGTCAGCAAGTTTCTGTTCTCCGCTCTCGGCCTCGCCGTGGCGCTCTCGCTGTTCGCTTCCTTCGCCGTCGCCATGACCGTGGTTCCGCTGTTCTGCGCCCGCTTCCTCAAGGGTGCGCATGGCGGCGCGCCCGCCGACCACACCCTGGTCGGCGGCGTCGAGGTCCGCCGTTCGGAAAGCTTCGGCGCGCGCTTCAACGCCTGGTTCAACCGCAGTTTTGAGGCGTTCCTCCGGTTTTACGACCGCGCCGTCGGCGTGACGCTTCGCATCCCCACCGGCGTCCTGGCCGGCTTCGCGGTCGTCTTCGCCGTCAGCTTCCTGATCTGGCCCAAGCTCGGCCTCTCTTTTTTCCCGCGCACCGACGCCGGCCAGTTCGTCATCAATCTCAAAGCTCCGTCCGGCACGCGCCTCGCTGTGACCGAAGGCGAGGTCGCCAAAGTGGAGAAGATCATCCACCAGGAGGTCCTGCCCGAAGACCTCGACATCATCGTCTCCAACCTCGGAACCACGCCGGATTTCTCAGCCATCTACACGCCCAACTCGGCCATGCACACGGCCTTCGTGCAGGTGGGTCTCAAGGAAGGCCACAAGATCGGCAGCTACGAATACATGGCCCGCGTGGCAAAGCGCATCGCCGAAGATCTGCCCGAGCTTACAACCTACTTCCAGTCCGGCGGCCTGGTCGACGCCGTGCTGAATCTCGGCCTGCCCGCCCCCATCGACGTGCAAGTCGCCGGCAACAACCTCGAGCGCGGTTACGACGTGGCTCTCTCGCTCGCCTCCCGCATCAAGAACATCCCCAATGTGGCCGACGTCTACATCCCGCAGGACCTCGATTATCCCGCCCTCCACCTCGACATCGACCGCACGCGCGCCGCCGAACTCGGCCTCAGCCAGAAGGAGATCGTCGACAACATCATCACCGCGCTCACCTCCAACGGCATGATCGCCCCCAGCTACTGGATCGATCCCAAGACCGGCAACGATTACATGCTCACCGTCCAGTACCCCGAGCTCCAGGTCGCAAACCTCCTCGATCTGCGCAGCATTCCGCTGCACGGCCGCAACGTCGCCGACCCCACGCGCCTGGACATGGTCAGCAAGATCACCCGCATCAATTCGCCGACCGAGGTGGATCACTACCAGATACGCCGCGTCATCGACATCTTCGTCCGGCCGCTCGGCGAAGACCTGGGCAAGATCGCCGGCTCCATCGACAGCCTCATCGCCCAGACCAAGCTTCCCGAAGGCACCGACGTCACGCTGCGCGGCATGGTCCAGGGCATGCGCACGTCGTTCACCAGCTTCGGCCTCGGCCTCACGCTCTCGGTCGTGCTGCTTTACCTGATTCTGGTCGCCCAGTTCGCGTCGTTCCTCGACCCGTTCATCATTCTGCTCGCCGTGCCGCCGTCCATCACCGGCGTGCTCTGGACGCTCTATCTGACCGATACCACGCTGAACGTGATGTCGCTGATGGGAGTCGTCATGCTGGTGGGAATCGCGGTCTCGAACAGCATTCTGATCGTCGAGTTCACGCGCCGCCTCCGCGCCGACGGCATGAATGTCCCCCGCGCTGTGGCGCTGGCCTGCCGCGTGCGCCTCCGCCCGGTGCTGATGACCTCGCTCGCCACCATCATCGGCCTGCTGCCGATGGCCTTCAAGCTCGGCGCCGGCAGCGAGGCCTACGCGCCGCTCGCTCGGGCCATTATCGGCGGCCTGATCCTGTCCGTCATATTCACGGTGCTGCTGGTCCCGGCCGGCTACTACCTGGTCTACCGCCGCCAGGACAGGCAGCTCCTATCCCCCCATCCCGAGGAGGCGCATTAGTGGCGCTCGGCGCGACCCGCCTCCCGGAACACACTCCATTCCGTTCCACTCCGGAGGCTCCATGAAGGATCGAGTTTCCTTATCGCTCGCTCTCGTGTTTGTTGCCTGTGGCGCCGCTGTCGCCCAGCCCCCGCAGAAGCTCACGCTCCAGCAGGCCGAGGCGATTGCCGCCAAGAACCATCCGCAGGTAAGCGCCGCGCTGCTGGCGGCCCTGGCCGCCAATCAGGTCACCACCGAAGTCCGATCCGCCTTCTTTCCCAATCTCTACGGCAGCGTCAGCGGCGCCGGCGCGATCAACGACAGCCGCATCGCCGCCGGCTTGTTGAACAATCCCAGCGTGTACAACCGCTTCGCCGCCGGCTTCGCGGTCGATCAACTGGTCACCGATTTCGGCCGCACCCGCAACCTCACCGCCAGCGCCAGCCTTCGCGCCCAGGCGCAGCAGGAGACCGTCGAGGCCACCCACGCCCAGGTGCTCGTGCAGGTCGATCGCGCCTACTTCGCCGCGCTGCGGGCGCAGTCGGTGCTGCGCGTCGCCCAGCAGACCGTCGCCGCGCGCCAGCTCATCGTCGACCAGGTCACGGCCCTCGCCCAAAGCCAGCTCAAGTCGCAGCTCGATGTCAGCTTCGCCGCCGTGAACCTCGCCGAGGCCAAGCTGCTGCTGTTGAGCGCCCAGAACGAGATCAAGTCGACCTCTGCCGATCTTTCCGCCGCCCTCGGCTATCGCGATCAGCAGACCTTTGACCTGGCCGAGGAGCCGCTGCCCGGCTCCGCGCCCTCCGATCTCGATCAGCTCGTGGCTGGGGCGCTGCGCGACCGGCCCGAGCTGATCAGCGCCCGCTACAGTCACGAGGGCGCCATCCGGTTCGCTGACGCCGAAAAAGACCTGTTGCGACCCACCATCAGCGCGGTCGGCGTCGCCGGCGGCATCCCCGCCCACGCCGCGCAGCTCAGCGACCGTTACAGCGCCGTCGGCGTCAACGTGAACATCCCGGTCTTCAACGGCCATCTGTTCACCGCCCGCCGCGCCGAAGCCGACCTCCGCGCCCAGCAGGCCGAGCAGGAAATCCGCAATCTCGAAAACAACATCGCGCGCGACGTGAAGGTCGCCTGGCTCAACGCCAACACTGCTTTCCAGCGCCTCAGCCTCACCGCCGAGTTGCTGCAGCAGGCCTCGCTCGCCCTCGAGCTGGCGCAAACGCGCTACGAACTCGGCTTGGGCTCCATCGTCGAGCTTAGCCAGGCGCAGCTAAACAAAACCTCCGCCGAGATCGCCGCCGCCGGCGCGAAGTACGAATACCAGATCGAGCGCTCCGTCCTCAACTACCAGATCGGCGCGCTGCACTAAGACTTGGCCACAGAGCCACAGAGGAAAACAAGCGCGGGTTTCTCTGTGCCTCTGTGCCTCCGTGGCTAACTTCCGGGAAACGAACAGCGAGTCCTGCGCGTCAATACTGAGACTCCGAACAAAGAGGAGAACCTCCAATGAATCCGAAGGCCGCGGCGTTCTTCCTGGGTGCGGGGATTCTGGCTTTTCCTTTTCTGATCCCGCGTCCAGCGCGGGCACAGGTGGGTGGCGCCACGCTGTCTGGCGCCGTCAACGACCCTTCGGGAGCAGCCGTTCCCAACGCCAAAATCTCCGTCAAGAATGTCGCCACAGGTCAATCGACCCAGACCCAAACCAGTTCGGCGGGGATCTACAGCGTGCCAAACCTCCTCCCGGGGGATTACGAGGTTTCCGTCGCGGCGGAAGGGCTCACCACCAAAGTCGCTAAGGTCACGCTCACAGCAGGGGCCCGGCAAACGTTGGACCTGGCTTTGACGGCCTCTTCCGGCAATGCGGCCCCGCCCTCGCTGGGGGATCTGGGCTTCTCTCCAAAAGAAGCTCAGGGAAGCGCCCAGGATCAGGCGAGACTCGATAGACGGTCGCACATGCTGATGATCCATCAGCGGCTCGGTTTGATCACGATCGCTCCGTTGCTCGCTACGTTGATCACTTCCACCGGCGCCGCGGGCAAGCGCAGCAGCGCGACCGGCCGCGATTTGCATGGCGCCCTGGGCTTGGTGACGGCGGGCATGTATTTCACGACTGCTTCCTATGCCATTCGCGCACCGAAGGTGCCAGGGACCACCACCCGAGGGCCCATCCGCCTGCACAAGGCGCTGGCCTGGATTCACGGTCCGGGCATGATCCTGACCCCCGTCTTGGGCGTGATGGCTTATGAGCAACGAAGCCGCGGCGAAAGGGTTCACGGGATTGCCCAGGCCCATTCGGCGGTGGCCTGGGTGACCAGCGCGGCGTATGGGGCGGCTATGTTGTCGGTATCCATTAAATTCTAGGCAGGTCTTGTGAACAAGAAGACGCTGGCGGTCTTTCTTCTAGCCCTCGCCCAGCTTGCCGGAGCGGATGGCCAGTGGATTCTTGAAAAATCCACTCTCACGTATCACGTATCTCACCCGCTGCATCAGAGCGACGGCATCAGCCACGAGGCGCGAGGCAAGGGCGTTTGCCGCGCCGGACAGTGCGACTTCCTGATCGCGGCTCCGGTCAAGTCGTTTGATTCGGGGGACAGTAACCGCGATCTTCACATGCTGCAAGTGACGCGTGGCGCACAGTTTCCTTTGGTCCTCGTGCGCGCCCGATTGCCCGAAGAGGCGCCCGCCTCGGCAACGATCCATGCCGATCTGGAGATCCAGCTCGCCGGCCAGACCGCGCATTACAAGCAGGTCTCATTCCAACTGGTGAGACAGGGAAACGAGATCCGGATATCAGGAACAATTCCGGCCACGCTATCCGATTTCAAGATCGATCCACCGAAGCTGTTAACCATCCCGGTTAAGAACGAAATGCCCGTGCGCGTGGAGATGACGTGGCGTCCGTCGTGAAGGCCCTCCGCGACGCCTCTGTGTCTCTGTGATTCCCAGTTAATGTCCGGAAAGGAAAATGTCGAGCGACGGGCTGGTCGTCGCGCCGATTTTGATGGTCACCGGCGAAACGCCGCCCTTCCCCGCTGCGCTTGACGGCACCGTGGCGTTGATCTGGTAAAGCCCGGCGAAACCCACCGCCAGCCCCGCGTAGCTGACAACCGCTGTGGTCGTGCCGAATGTCACCCCGACCGTCGCCGTGGTCGCTGCCGCCGCCAGTGCCAGCATGCCCGTCACGCCCCCGCCGGCCACCTGTCCCAGGCCGGTGCAGTAAATGTCCACCGTCTCTCCCTTGTTGGCGGGGTTGGCTGCGGTGACCAGGGTGAAGTCGGAGTTGTGCAGGATCGTCCCCGTGCCTTCTCCCGTGCCGTCCACCGAAAAGATGCCCGTCGAGGTCGCCGTCACATTGACCACCACCGCCTGGCTGGCTACCAGACTCACCGTCACCACCACCTGGGCCGTGGTGCCGCTCACTTCATACGGCACCTGCGCGTTGATCTGCGTCGGCGAGACGTAGATCAGCGGGGCGGCGGTTCCGCCGATGGTTACCGAGGTGGTTCCCAGGCTGACCGGCAACTGATTTCCTACAGCGACCGCGGTCGCCTTGCCGGTGGCCAGGTTGTTGCCGAAGATGGTCACCAGTTGCCCCGGCGAAACCGGCGCCGGCAAAAACGTCGCGGCGTTCACCACTCCGGCCGCCGCGATGACGGGCGTGGTCGCGCTGAGGATGTAAGTGACATTGACCGTCAGGGTCGGAACCACCGCATTGGGAACCGTGATAGTGACTGTGCCGGTGTAAGTGCCCGGAGCCAGCAGCACGCCGTTCACGCCCACTGTAATAGTCGCCGCCGTGGCGCCCGATTTGGGCGACGCCAGAAGCCAGTTGATTCCCACTGGGCCGGCGGTCGCCACCGCCGCGGTCCAGCCGAACTGGTTGCCGCCGGTGTTGATCAGCGTGAAGTTCTGCGTAGCCGGATCGGGCCCGGCGAAGTTCAGGTTGAGGCCCCCGGCAAAAAACGGGCTGCTGAGCGAGACGTTGGGCACTCCGGAGTTCACCACCAGCGTCACCGGAATCACCGTCGGCTTGCCCGGCGAGCCCGGCGTCACCGTAACGGTCCCGCTGTAGCTGCCCACGGCCAGCCCGGCGTCGTTGATGAGCACGATGACCGTGTCCAGGCTCCCGGCGCCCGCCTGCGTGGAGACGTTCAGCCACGTCCCGCCCTTGGGCGTGGTCACTGCCGGCGTGATCGTCCAGCCGGCGTTGTTCACGTCGTTGGCCACGATGCTGAAGCTCTGCACCGGCGGCGTCTGTCCCGGCAGCGCGTTGTAGGCGAAGCTGGCCGGCGCGGTGGTCAGGACCGGCAGGTAGGTGATCGTCACGTTCACCGTCACCGACGGCACGGGCGGGCCGGTGGTGGCGGTCGAAGAAACCACCAGCGTGGTGGTCTGCTGGAGAGGCGAGGTGGGCAGGTTGGCGGTTATCACCGCCAGGGTCACGGTGATGCCTCCGGCGGAGAGCTGCCCGCTCGCCGGCGTCACCGTCAGCCAGTTCGCCCCCGGCGTCGCTTTCCACGCCACCGTCGACGTCACCGTGGCCGTCTGGCTGCCGACGGCTTGCCCTTGCACGAACGAGCCGAACGCGATCGGACTGGGAGCCACGACAATCTGCGCCTGCGCGCTGACCGCCAGCAGCCCGATTCCCGCCGTCACCACTCCTGCCGCCAAGCTTCGCCCCAGCATCTCGATATTCTCATCGGCAGAGGCGCGAGATGCATGTAGGCCGCCGGCTACCCGCCCACGTGATAAAGGAAGATGGAATATCCCGCCTTTGCGTCCGGCCGGCGCCCCTTGAAATACGCGAAATAATTCTGATAGGCGGGCGAAAAGAAATACCCCAGCAGGCTGTTCACGCTGATGGCGTACCAGCCGGGCTGCGGTTTTAGCTGCAGCTCCTTCTCCCACTCCGGCGCCCACGGCGCCGCCTCCCGCTCCACTTTTCCCGCCGGTATGTAGTGCTCCGGTATATCGAGGCCGAAGTAGTACAGCTTGATCTTCCCGATGCGGTGCTCCTCCACCCAGCGGGCCAGCTCCGGCAGATTCTGGCCCCAGTCGATGTTGCTGTCGGCCAGGTAGCGCCACCCGTTTTGGGGCCCGCCGGCCCACTCGTTGAAGTAGGAGATGCCCTGCGGATAAATCCCCAGCGACGCCACCCCGAGCCACACCACGCACGCCGCCGTCGCCGCTTTCGCCGCCCGCCGCCGGCCCCACCGCGCCAGCCCAAATCCCGCCCCCAGAATCACGAAAGGCACGGCCGGCAAAACGTGCCGGAATCCGATGTGGATGTGCGACGGCAGCGCCAGCGCCATCAGCAGCGCCGGAGGCCCCCACACAAACGCGTCCTCCGCGCCCGCCTGGCCTCGCGCCGCGCGCAGCGCCGACGCCCCCATTCCCGCCAGCGCCAGAAGCTGCAGCGCAATTGGAAACTTTACCGCCCAGGCCAGCGGAAAATAGAGCGGCGCGGCGTACTGAATCTTGTGCCCCAGCATGTAGGCGGGAAAGCCTTCCTTGCGGTTGGCCAGGCCGATGTAGCGCAGCCCCCGGATGAACTGCGGCGGCCACGGCAGCTTTCCCAGAATCTCCGCCGTCCGCACCTCGCCGCGGCTCCAGCCCTCGGTCTTCATCTCGTCCAACTCGTTTTTCGAAATCGCTCGCGCCTGAAACTGGTACGCCGCCAGCAGCCCTGCGTAAACGGCCCCCAGCACCATCGCGGCGAGAGCCAGGCGGCGCCGCGCGGACCCGCCGCGCCACAACACCACCGCCACCGCCACCGGAATCAGCGCCAGCAGGTTGAACTTCGCCAGCACCGCCGCCAGCAGCCCGAGCGTCATCACGATCACGCGGCGCAGATCGGGCCGCCGCCAGTAGCGCCATGCCGTGTAAGAAAACAGCAGGCAGCCGCACGCCGCCGCGACGTCGGACTTGACCAGCGGCCCGTGCCCCAGCAGCGTCGGCTCGAGCGCCGTGCAGGCCGCCAGCAGCAGCGCGATCCTCTCGCCGAACAGCTCCCGCCCCCAGCTCCACACCAGCCACACGATCGTTGCCGGAAAAATCAAAAAGCACAGCCGCATCAGGAAAATCAGCCGGTGCTTTTGCTCGGCGCCCGAGGCCTCCAGAATCTCCCGCCCAATGTCAAACGAGCCCTGGATCCTCCAGCCGAAAGTATCCTGCCGCAGCGGCGCGTGGAGGGCGCGCGGCACCCAGCCGCTCACGATGCGCATCAGCGGCGGCGTGTCGCTCGGCGAAAGCACATCCTGCCCGCGCCAGTACATGTAGCCCGCCGCCAGGTGCGACGGCTCATCGAAAGTCACCCCCAACCGCCACGCCTCCCACCCCAGCAGCAAGACATAGAGGGCCAGCAGAAGCGCCATGCCCCTGGAGCACGGCGTCCACGCCCCGGGCCCGCTCCGCGTTTCCTCGCGCGTCAGGTCCATTTCATGTTCTCGAAAATCGCCCGGTGAGCTGCTCTCGCAGGGGACCGAACGCCCAGCCCCGCGAACGCCGCCCAGCCGCCCGCGCGCAGCCACTCTCGCCATCTCATGAATTCACCATTCTAGTCGAACCCGCCTGCTGCCAGCGACGGCAGGCCCCGAGTGGTTACGATTGAGCTTCTGCCGCCACTGCGGACGCCGCGCAATCAAAGCTGCGCGAAGCTCATCACTGGAAGAGCGCCATGAGGCGATTTGGTATATACTGCAACTGCTGGGCAACCGACGTGGAAGCCCAGGGTCTCGCTGAGGGAGGTAGAGCCGTGCTTTTTTTCCATTCTCGTCGTTTGTCCTTGTTAACGCTCCTGACTTTCGCCCTGGCTGGCACGTGCGCGCTGGCGCAGTCGAATCGTGCCGTGATCCTGGGAACCGTGACCGACCCGAGCGGCTCCGCCGTCGCCGGCGCCAAGGTCACAGTCCAGAACCAAAACACTAACATCTCGGCGACCGTGACGACCTCGCCGGAAGGCCAGTACACCGTGACCAACCTCGAGCCCGGCGCATACCGTGTGACGGTGACGGCGCAAGGCTTCGCGGAAAAAAGCATTCGCGACATCACGGTGTTCGTGAACCAGACGGCGCGCGTCGATGTAGGCGTCGAGGTGGGCAGCGTATCGACCCGCGTGGAGGTGGAGGCTGCCGCGCCGGTGGTGCAGTCGGAGGCCTCATCGATCGGCCAGGTGGTGGACTCCCAACAAGTGGTCACCATGCCGCTCGATGGCCGCAGCTCGATTTACGGCCTCCTCGCGCTCACCCCCGGCGTCATGACGGCCGGCCAGAACCCCGTGATCTCCGGCGGCGTCTGGTTCGGATCGACCAATCTGACCGTCGACGGCGTGTCGGACATCGACACGGGCAACGAGCGGCTGGGCCCCGTGGTGCCTTCGCTCGAGTCGATCGGGGAGTTCAAGGTGATTGCCAGCGGCGCTTCCGCCGAATTCGGCCGCGGCGGCGCGCAGGTGCTGGTCCAGACCAAGTCCGGCACCAACCAGTTTCACGGCAGCTTGTTCGAGTTCAATCGCAACCGCACCCTGGCTGCCAAAAACTTTTTCGCAACCAGCCTTCCCAAACCGGCGTTCAACCGCAACGAGTACGGCGGGTCGCTGGGCGGGCCGGTGCTGAAAGACAAACTGTTTTTCTTCGGCTCCTTCGAGGGCCTGCGGCGCGTCACCTCCAGTCCCGTCATTACCGCCCAGCCGACCGACGCGCTGAAGTCGGGCAATTTTACCGGACTGGCCGCCATCCGCGATCCCGATACCAACGCTCCCTTCCCGGGCAACCAGATCCCCTCCGGGCGGATCAGCTCGGCGGCCCAGGCGCTGTTGAAATTCACCTCGGCGCCCAATCTGGCGACCACCGCAGCCGCCGGGCTTGGCAATAACTTCGTCTACAACACCCCCACGCGCGAGGGCAACGACCGCTACACGGCCCGGCTCGACTACCAGCTTTCGTCCAAGGACAAAATCACCGGCCGCTATTATTTTGCCGGCGATGGGCCGTATCAATCGGGAGTAGGAAACGCCACCGACAAGTACGGCAACTGGGGCGGCTTCGGCGCTTCCAGCCACAACGCCGGCGTTTCTTACACCCGCCTCATCTCGCCCACCATGATCAACGAGGTTCGCTTCGGGTTCCTCCAGATCAATTACTTCCGCACGCCGCAGAACAACACGTTCGACCCGAGCCCTCTGATCCCCGGCCTGATTCCGCCGGTAACGGGTTTGGGCGGCCTGCCCACGGTCAGCATCACCGGCTTCGCCGGATTCTTCGACCAGCCAGGCTCGGGCGACTTGCAGCGCGATTACGAAATTTATGACAACCTGAGCTGGGTTCGGGGAGCCCATTCCATCAAGGTGGGCGGCGAATACCAGCGGGTCTCCGCCTTCAACTTCCAGAATCCGGCGCCGGCGCGCGGCAGCTTCGCCTTCGATGGCCGCTATACGGGCAACGCTTTCGCCGATTTCCTGCTCGGCGACACGCTGGCAACCGCGCGCACGACCGAGAACCTGGAGACGCAGCCGCTCAACAATCGCGGCGCGCTTTTCGCCCAGGACGACTGGACGGTCTCGTCGAAGCTGACGTTAAACCTGGGTCTCCGCTGGCAGTATGAAGGGCCTTTCCAGAACGGCTTCGGCGCCGGCAATCTCGCCAATTTCGACCCCCACACCGGGAAAATCGTGGTCCTCCAGGGAACTCCCAACCCGCTGTTCGCCGGACTTCCCATCGTGGCCGGCCAGAGCGTGGGGCTCGACAGTTCCAATTACATGATTCACCACTGGCATCAGTTCGAGCCGCGTTTCGGCTTCGCCTACCGGCCGCTGGGCACGGCGCGCTTTGTCGTGCGTGGCAGCTACGGGATCTTCCATGACGTCATCCCCGGCTATGCGGGCACCACCGGCCTTCCCAACAATCCGCCGTTTCAGACCATCCAGACGTTCGCCGCCCTCCCTGGCAATACCCCGTCGCTGACTTTCGCGAATGCGTTTCCGGGAACGCCGACCATTCCGGCCAACGCCACGCTCAACGCCGTCGCCCGCGATCGCACCAACGGATATATGCAGCAGTGGAACTTTACGCTCGAAGGCGAAGTGGCGAAGAACACATCGGTCCGCGCCTCCTACCTCGGGAATAAGGGCACGCACCTGGGCCGGCAGTTGAATCTCAACGATCCGGGTCCGGCGCCCGGCGTGGTGCAACCGCGCAGGCCCTACCAGCCCTGGGGCAACATCAACTACTATGAGTCCGGCGCGAACTCGTTCCTCAACCAGGTTCAATTCGGCGTGGTCCGGCGCTTCGCGAGCGGGTTTTCTTTCCAGGCCGAGTACCAGTTCTCCAAGGAGCTTTCCGAGCAGCCATACGGAATCTCGGCGCCCACCAGCCCCTTCAACGCGCGCCTGGACTGGGGCAACGCCGACTTTGTCCGCACTCACTACGTCATCATGAATTACTCGTACGACCTGCCCTTCGGCAAGGGCCGCCGCTTCGCGCTGGCCGGCGTGGCGGACAAGGTCTTCGGCGGATGGCAGATCGCCGGCATCTCGAGCCTCGGCACCGGGCAGCCGTTCTCAGTAACCTTCAACAGCACGGTGGTCGGATGGCCGAGCAGCCGCGCGGACATCGTCGGCAATCCAAATGGGCCTGGCACCATCGCGCAATGGTTCAACCCCGCTGCTTACGCCGTGCCCGCGCCCTACACCTACGGCAACTCCGCGCGCAACTCGCTGTTCGGGCCGGGCATCATCAACTGGGATCAGGCGGTTTACAAGAGAACGAATATCAGCGACCGGATCAGCCTGGAGTTTCGCGCCGAGTTCTTTAACATCCTCAACCATGCCAACTTCGACGTCCCGGCCAGCAACATCAGCGTTCCCTCGCAGGTGGGGCGAATTACGGCCACCACCAACTCCTCCCGGGATATTCAGTTCGGCATGCGGCTGGCGTTTTAGCGTAAGGCGATTCCGATTTGGGCATCTTTTGAACCCCGGCGCCGCCCGGCGGCGAGCGTCCGTTTCGGCTCTGAAACCCTGGCCGCCGGGATCGGAGTGGACTAGAATTGAAGCTCTGGAGCACCCGGGAGGCTGCCATGAGCTACACCCGCCGCACCGTTCTCACTTCGATGATCTCCGCCGCCGCGCTGGCCCAGCGCCCGCCGCGCCGCCCGGCGTGGAAGCCGAAGCTCGGTATTCTCTGCCAGTTTTCCGAAGCCAACATCGAGTTCGCCAAACAGGACGGCTTCACCAGCGTGGGCCTGTGGGCGGACCCCCGAGCTGCCTTGAACCCCGAGACGATCACCGACGCAGAGGTGGAGCACGTGAAAGACGTCGTCCGGCGCGCGGGGCTGCACCTCTCGGTGCTCGGCTGCCAGCAAAGCCACATCGACGCCGACCGCGACACCCGCGCCCGCGCCAATGCCTACTTCGCGAAGGTCATCGAGCTGGCCGGCCGGCTGGGCGTGGCTCACGTGGGCACCGGCTCGGGCAATATGCCCGGGCGCTCGCTCGAGGAGCAGGTGGATGAGATCGTCCGCGTCTACCACGAAAAATATTTCCCCGTTTGCGAGAAACACAACGTCCGCATCCTGTGGGAGCCGTGGGCCGGCGGTCGCAACATCGCCATCGGCCCGGTCGGCTACGAGGCGCTGTTCAAGGCCTTCGGCGACACGCCCTACGTCGGCCTGCAATACGATCCATCCCACCTGGCCTGGCAGATGATGGACCCCATCCAGTGCGCGCGCGACTTCGTGGACAAGATCTACGACGTGCACCTGAAGGACACCGAGATCCGCTGGCACATCCTGCGCAAAACCGGCATCCACCCCCTCAACAACGCGCGCTGGTGGCGCTTCCGCCTTCCCGGCCAGGGCTCCATCGACTGGAAGGCTTTCTTCACCGTGCTCGAAGAGGCCGGCTTCAGCGGCGCCATGAATATCGAGCACGAAGACGAGCTGTATCACCCCTCCTACAACGGCCACGAACTCGGCGACGGCTACAAGACCGGCTTCCACGTGGCTCACCAATACCTGAAGCAGTTTGTGCCGGTGTGAGGCGCCACTTCTCCTCAAACGACCGCCCGGCCAATCCTGATATGCTGGTTCAGGGCTATGGACCACCGGGAATTTCAGAACCTGGCCCTGGAAAGACTGGAGGATGCGCGCGCGCTGTTGGCTGCCAAGCGGTACGCCGGCGCATATTATCTTGCTGGCTACGCTATAGAGTGCGCCTTGAAGGCCTGCATCTCAGGGCTCACCATGCAAGACGATTTCCCGCCGAAGGATGCGGCCAGGTATTACGTCCATGACCTCGCCAAGCTGCTCGAAAGCGCCGGCCTCGGAGCAAGACTCAGGGAAGAAGCTGCCAGCAATGAAAGGTTCGAGGCCAATTGGGCGACTGCGAAGGACTGGACCGAGGAGGCCCGCTATGGAGCACGCGATCAGCAGCAGGCAGAGGCGCTTCTGGCCGCGGTAGGGGATCCTCAGCATGGAGTACTGCAATGGTTAAGAAAATACTGGTGAACGAGCTTGTCGAGGATGGCGCAGAGCTGCTCGGCGAGCTGGATCGGCAGGGCTTCCGGGTCGAGGCGATGTTCTGGGTCGACATTCCGGAACAGGATTACTGGCGACTGGTAATAGCATCACCTCTGGTGCGCGCCGAGGGCCCGGTTGCAGCTTATCGCAGGCTAGGGCAGGTCCTTCGCTCCATGAACTTGCCCGGACTCGCCCTGGAAGATATCTCTTTGTTGGAACCTGATTCGGAGCAGTTCCGCACGCTTCGCGCGGTGGCCGAGAACTCAAGCGGGCTTGTGCCGGGGCCCTCGTGGGTCCGGTTCGACGACGCAATCGTCTACCGCTGGACAGGTGCGTCATTGACTGCCGAGTTGGACCGCGAGGTCAGTTCCGAGCAATTAGCGGAGATCTGGGAAACCGAGCGCAAGCTGGTAAACGCCCCGCAGGTCCTTTTCAACACGGATGGAAAGCGGGTTACGATGCGATTTCATCCTCAGCATGGAAAGCTGGGCGGCATCGGCAACATCAAGCAACAGTTCCTTATCGCGCTGCACCGCCCCGATGCGTTCCCGGGCTGCGAAGTCCGGTGGCTCGCCTCTTGACCCCTCTTGCGCTTTTTGCGCTACCATAACCCTCTAGCTCTTCCCCCGAAGGAGGTTCTTATGGCAACCAATCGCGGCGTCGCCTACATGGCTCCTCGCAAGGTCGAGGTCCAGTCCATTGATTTCCCCAAGCTCGCCCTCGGTTCGCGCAAGTGCGAACACGGCGTGATTCTCAAGATCGTCGCCACCAACATTTGCGGCAGCGACCAGCACATGGTCCGCGGCCGCACCACCGCTCCCGCCGGGCTGATTCTCGGCCACGAAATCACCGGCGAAGTCATCGAGGCCGGCCGCGACGTGGAGTTCATCAAGGTCGGCGACCTGGTCTCGGTCCCCTTCAACATCGCCTGCGGCCGCTGCCGCAATTGCAAGGAAGGAAAGACCGGCATCTGCCTCAGCGTCAACCCCGCGCGTCCCGGCGCCGCCTATGGCTACGTCGATATGGGCGGCTGGGTCGGCGGCCAGGCCGAATACGTCATGGTCCCTTACGCCGATTTTAATTTGCTCAAGTTCCCCGACAAGGCCCGCGCCATGGCGAAGATCAAGGACCTCGCCCTGCTCTCCGACATCTTCCCCACCGGCTATCACGGCGCGGTCACCGCCGGCGTCACCACCGGCTCCATCGTTTACGTAGCCGGCGGCGGCCCGGTCGGCCTGGCCTGCGCGGCATCGTGCCATTTGCTCGGCGCGGCCTGCGTGATTGTCGGCGACATGATCCCCGAGCGCCTCGCCCAGGCCAAGAGCTTCGGCTGTGAAACCATCGATCTGCGCAAGGACGCCACGCTCGCCGACCAGATCGCGCAGATCGTGGGCGTGCCGGAAGTGGATTGCGCCGTCGATTGCGTTGGCTTCGAGGCGCGCGGCCATGGCAAGGAAGCCGTCGTCGAGCGTCCCGCCACGGTGCTCAACTCGCTGATGGAAATCACGCGCGCCGGCGGCGCCCTCGGCATCCCCGGCCTCTACGTCACCGGCGATCCCGGCGGCGTCGACGACAACGCCAAGATCGGCATGCTCGGCATCCGCATCGGCCTCGGCTGGGCCAAGTCGCACTTCTTCACCACCGGCCAGTGCCCGGTGATGCGCTACCACCGCCAGCTCATGCAG
>DASQHK010000660.1:0-2386 GCA_035632135.1 Bryobacterales bacterium | reverse complement strand
GCGCAGCGACAAGACGCTGCCCTTCCGCTCCCAGGACGCCGAGCGCCAAATCGGCCGCTTCGTGCTCGACTCCGCGCGCGCCGCCGGCCGCGACATCTCGGTGGATCTCGACCACCCCGGCGTGACTTGCTTCGTCGAGTTCACCCGCAGCCGCGCCCTCGTTTTTTCGGAGAAAATCCCCGGCCCCGGCGGCATGGCCGCCAACACAGCGGGCAAGCTGGTCTGCCTGCTTTCGGGCGGCTATGACTCGGCCGTCGCTGCGTATCAAATGATGAAGCGCGGCGCCCGGCTCATCTTCGTCCATTTTTACGGCATCGCGGCGCGGGCGGGCGAGTCGAGCGAGCCGGTGGCCCGCGAGATCGTGCAGACACTGGCGCCCTACCAGGGAGCGGCCCGGCTGTATCTCGTGCCGTTCCATGACCTGCAGCGCGAAGTATTGCTGGGCGCGCCGGAACAGTATCGGATTCTGATCTACCGCCGCCTGATGCTGCGCATTGCCGAATCCCTGGCCCGCCGCCATCACGCGCTCGGGCTGGTGGCCGGCGACAGCCTGGCGCAGGTGGCGTCCCAGACACTGCAAAACATGGCCGCTGTGGGCGCGGTCGCGCGCCTGCCGCTCTATCGGCCCCTTGTAGGTATGGATAAGCAGGAGATCATGGACCTTGCCCGCAAGATCGGCACCTACGAAATCTCGAGCGAGCGCTTCACCGATTGCTGCCCCGCCTTCATGCCCCGCCGGCCCCGGCTCTACTCGAGCGCCGAGGAGCTGGACGAAGCCGAAGCCCGGCTCGACATTCCGTCTCTGGTGCGGCGCGGGGTGGCTGCGGCGCGGCACGAGGCGTACAAGTTTATCGATGGCCGGGTGGTCGAACAAGAGAATGTTCCAGCGCGCGCGGGAATCGTGGTCTAGCGTGCGGCGCGTCAGGCTGCTTCTCTGCCTGCTCCCTCCGGCGCTTCTTTTCGCCAAAGGGGAGCCCAAGAAGCCCCTGGCCATCGTGCACGCCGCCTTGCTCGAGGCCGAAGACGGCTTCATCCGGCCCGACAACGTCTACCAGCCCGGCGAAACCATCTACTTCGTCTTCAATATCCAGGGCTATGCCGTCGACCGTGACACCAACCGCGTGAAGCTCAGCTACCGCATCGACGCGCTCGACTACAACGGCGTCCCGTTTGTGGAGCCGGACGCCGGGAAAATCGACACGGAGCTTGCCCCGCAGGACAGCAAGTGGATGCCGCGCGTCCGTTTCTCCCCGACGCTGCCTTTGTGGGCCGAATCCGGAAACTACAAGTTCGCCATCCACGTGACCGACGAGCTGGCCAGGAAGGACCTCGCGCAGGACGTGGCCTTCCAGGTCCGCGGCCGCAAGGTTGAGCCGAGCGCCTCGCTGGTCGCCCGCAACTTCCAGTATTCGCGCCAGGAGGACGGCGACCCGCTCCCCGCGCCCGCCTATCGCCGCGGCGACGTGCTCTGGGCCTCCTTCGACATCACCGGCTTCAAGATCGGTGAGAAAAATCTGGTCGATGTGGATTATGATCTGGCCGTGCAGAACGCCGAGAACAAAGTCATCTTCCAGCAGCCGCAGCCGGCCGCCGAGCGCGGCACTTCCTTTTACCCGCGCCGCTACGTGCACGCTACCTTCAACCTCAACCTCGAGCCCAGCATCCAGCCCGGCCAATACATCATCATTCTGACGCTCCACGACAAGCTCGGCAGCCAGGCCGACCAGAGCCGCCACGCCTTCACCGTCGAATGACCCCTTCTCCCAGCCCCACCGCCCGGCGTTCCGTGGAGTCTCCCGCCGATCTCGACGAGCTTGCCGGCCTGCTCGCCCACTGCGGCGCCGAGAAGCGCAGCGTCGAGCTGGGCGGTAATTTCAGCAAGCAATCGATGGGAGGCGCCGCCCCGCCCGCCGATGTTGTCGTCTCCACCGCGAAGCTGGCGCGCGTCGTGCAATATGAGCCGCGCGACCTGACCATCAGCGTGGAAGCCGGTCTGCCCTTCCGCGCCCTCGAAGAGCTGCTCGCCCAGAACAACCAGATGCTCCCGCTTGATCCGCCCGCGTGCGGCGGCGCGACCACCATCGGCGGCGCGCTCGCCGCTAACTGTTGCGGCCCGCGCCGGCGGCTCTATGGCTCCGGCCGCGATATGGTCATCGGCATGACCTTCGTCACCCTCGAAGGCAAGCCCGTGCGTTCCGGCGGCATGGTGGTGAAAAACGTCGCCGGCCTGGACATGGCCAAGCTGCTCATCGGCTCGTTCGGCACGCTGGCGGCCATCGCGCGGGTGAACTGCAAGCTCTATCCCCGCCCGCCGCAGGAAAAAACATTTTTGCTTTCGTTTGCTTCCATCGACGCCGCGCTCAAGGCCCGCGACGCGATCCTACGC
>DASQHK010000659.1:0-17109 GCA_035632135.1 Bryobacterales bacterium | reverse complement strand
CGGATGCTGGCGCGGGAGATCTGGATCGGCCGGGGATACCGGGAAAATGATGGAACCGCCGATGAACGCTGATAAACGCAGATGAAAGGCTCACGGGCTGCCGCACGGCGCGGCTTGGGCTACCAGGAAATCCGCGTTTCTGAGCAGGACCTGGCAGTCGCGCAAGTGCTCGGGAATCCGGCGGCGGCGATTCAGGACGAAGAGCACTTTGGTTGGATTGAATTGGACCCTCATCGCCGGATGGCCGGGGATTTCTCCTAACAGTTGGGCGGCGGCGTGGTGCAGGATGCTGATGTCGTCATTACTGAGAGGGTCCATGCGCCAGGGCTGCAAAGGTTGCTGCACCAGAAAAGCCGGCAGCACCTCATCGAGAAACGGATCGTTGGTCAGGAAACCGTAGGGACCGAGAGCCGGACGCCGCAGCACGCCGGTCATCTGCCGGAAATCCGGATTGACGCGGTGCAGGGTGCGGTCCTCGCGCATCGGTTGGGCGAGGCGGTAGGCGCACTGCAGGAAGCCCAGGCCCAGAACGGCAAGGATGATGGCCGTCCGCCGGCGCGAGGGGCCCTGCCACCGCCTCAGCCGCCACACCAGCAGATCGAACGCGAATAGCAGCGTGAACGGTCCGATGAAGTTCGGGAGATAGTGAAATGGCTGGATGCGCTTGCCGGTGAGCACCTGCTGGTTCATGGCGATGAGCGAGCCTAGCCAGAAGATCATCCACAACCAGGCGCGCGGCCAGGGGCCGCGGGTGGCCGAGGCAGCGCGGCCGGCAAGAAAAGCAAGCGCGGCGAACGCCAGGCTGACCGCAGCCACGGCGAGCGCGGGCTGATGCGTCGTTTCGCCCCCCAGGCGGAGGAAGGAATCTTCGAGCTGCGGCGGCCGCGTCACGATCGGGAGCCAGACGGGAAACGAGAGCGCAACAGCGGCCAGCGTGGACGCCGAGATCGCGGCCGCGACGCGACGCGGGCCGTGCGCGCCGGCGGCCGGGCGGCCGGTGAGCGGCAGCGCCAGCAGCAGCAGCCACGCGGCGATGATCGAGCCGGTGAAGGTCCAGGAATAAACGTAAGTGTAGAAATTCAGCACCAGCGCGGCGGCCAGCCACGCCGCCGAGGCCGGGGAAGCCTCGCGCCGCACGCGCAAGATCGCCAGCAAAAAGAGCACGCAGAAGATGCCGGAGACCTGCGGGTAGCTGGTGCGCACAAAAATAGGGCCGTAGTGCGGGGCGCCCCAGTGGAGATAAAGCAGTCCCACCAGATCCCACAGGTTGAACCACACCACTAGGCTTGCCGCGAACACAGCAAGCGCCGCATCGGGGAACAACTCCCAGCAGAAAAGCAGGACCACCAGGGTTAGCAGGGCGGGAAACAGAAAGTCGGCGGCGATGAAGGCCGCCGGCACGCTGCCGGAAAACGGCAGGGCGAGCAGCGCCAGCAGGATGGGGCCGGAGCGGTCGCGGTACCAGAGCGGGCCGGCCCGGATGCTTCCTGATACATAGTTGCGATAGGAGCCCGCCGTTCTGCCGAGAATTTCGCCGCGCCGGATCTCCTGCGTGTAACGGGCGTAGGCGGTGGTTTCATCCCACAGCACGTGATCGATCTCGTAGAGGTACTGCGGCGCGCTGCGAAGAAACGCCGGGGCGTAGCAGAAGGGCGTGTAGAAGCGGCCGTTGTAATAGAGACCCGCCAGGTGGCCGAAACAAAACGACAGACCAGCCGCGGCGGAAAACAGCACGAAGACGAGATAGGTCTTCTTGGCAAGCGGCGGGATCATGAAGGATGCGGGGACGAGGAAGGATGGGCGGAAAGATGGTAGACCAGGATCGACTTGCCGACGGCCGCCACCGGCGTGTGGCCCTGCAGCCAGAGCAGGTCGGAGCGTTTGCGGGTGAGGCCGGCGAGGTCGTTGCGGCTGATGGCGACCCAGCCGATGGGACGCATGCCCGTTTCGAGCCGCACGGCAGCGGTGAACCCGAGCACGCGCGGGTTGGTGCGGCCGAAATAGCTGAGATATATGGTGGAGATTTTGCGCTGCTCGGCAAACTGGCGCAGGCGCTCCAGGTCCTGGCCCCAATCCAGGCAGTTGTCAAGCAGGATGGAGGCCTCGTGGCCGCGGGCGATCTGGTTGAAGTAAGCGAGATAGTCGGGAGCGGCCAGCAGCGACTCGGCGGCGTGCCAGACCACGAGAACGGCGGCGCAGCCGAGCAGGGCGCGCGCCGAAAAGGAGCGGGACCGCTCCAGGCGAACGAACAGGCCGCCGGCCAGCAGCGCGAGAAACGGATAGATGACCAGGATGTGCCGGATGCCGAGGTTGAGGTGGCTCATCATGCCTATTGCTAATACTGGCAGAGCGCCGGCCAGGGGGCAAAGAATGGCGCCGGCCCCGCCCGCGCCTTGCCAGGCCCACACCGCAAGAGCCATGGCCGCCAGCAGCAGGAGAGGCAGGGTGCTCTTGACGGCGAGGGCGACGGGAAAGTAATACCACCAGCCAAACTCGCTTACCCGGCCGAACAGGTAGGCGGGGTGGCCGCGCGTGTTGTGGTCGAGTACTTCCAGAATGCCGCGGACGAAGCGCGGCGCCGGGAAGCTTCCGTTGCGGGTGATGATGACGACCGCGCTTTCCAGGTATTGGCCGAGGGTGCCGGGAACGGGCGGGATGTGGGTAGAGGGCAGTGGCCCGATGTCGAACAGGTAGACACTCCAGACAACCAGGAAACAGACGGTCAGGAACACGACCCCGCGCTGGAGCGCGACCCGGCCAAGCGCAGGCCACCGCCCGAGGCGGAACCAGGGGCGCGCGCTCCAGCGGGCGATGAGGAAGAATGCGGCGGCGATCGGCGGCAGAAAAAACAGCGCCGAAAACTTGACCAGCACGGCGATGGAGAAACCAAGCGCGGCGGCGAGGCAGGGGCGCCAGCCGGCCTGCCGGCTCCAGCGCCAGAAGTAGTAAGCGGAGATGAAGATGGTCGTCGCGGCGCCGAAATCGAGCGTGGCGATCGCAGCGTGGGCCATCAGGTTGGGCGAAAAACTCACCACCCCGGCTGCGATGAGACCGGCGGCCGGCCCATAGAGATCGCGGCCCCAGAGATAAACGTAGAGCAGCAGGAAGGGAACGAAAATGAGGTTGCCCTCGCGGGCCAGCCGCAGCGTGCGCCAGTAAAAGGGCGTGCTGCTCGCGGCCCACAGCGGCTCGCCCTTCACGTAGCGCAGGCCCGCGAGGTGGGGGAGCAGGCTGATGGCAAGACGGGCGAGCGGCGGGTGCTGCGCCTCCAACGTGTATTTGCCGTCCTGCCACATCTCGAGGCCGGCGGGGATGTGGCCCCCTTCGTCGTCGGTGTCGTTGAAGATACGGTAGGTGCGGTAACAGCGAAAACAAGAAAGCAACGCGAGCGCTACAAGCGCGCCGGCGATGAAGCGGAAAGAAATGCGCATGGAGACAGATGTTGAGTTTAGCCCAACCGTGGCGGACGGGCAATGATCCCGTAATCCGTCCGGGCCGCTCCCTTTGTTCACCGCTCCGATCGCTCGGTTTTACCGAGCCGCGACCGAAGGGAGCGGTGGCTGGCGATACTCGTTACGCACGGGTCACGGATATGGCGGCGGCGCCTCGAACCGCGTCGCCGAATGTCTTAAGATAGACAAAGGCGCGCACCGCTATGCCTTCTCCCAAAATGACGATCGTGATGACGACGATTGCCCTGCCGCGGGTGCTCGAGTCCTATGCCGAGAACGCCGCGCGCCACGGCCGCCTGGCCCACGTCGAGGCACTCGTGATCGGAGACCGCAAGACCCCGGCGGAATCGGCTGCCTGCCTCGAAGACATTCGCAGCCGATGGGGGTTTCGCGCCGAATACATCGACGTGGCGGCGCAGCAGGCGTGGCTTGCGCGCTTTCCCGGACTCGAAGAGATCATCCCCTACAACTCCGATAACCGCCGCAACGCCGGCTTCCTCATGGCGCTCGATCGCGGCTGCGACGTGCTGCTCTCGATCGACGACGACAACTACTGCACCGAAGATGATTTTTACGCGGGCCACGCCGTGGCCGGCAGCCGGGTGAGCGGGCCGGTCGTCCGCTCCACCAACGGCTGGTTCAACATTTGCACGATGATGGAGAACGACGCGGGCATGCTGTTCTACCCCCGCGGCTTCCCCGCCGCCCGGCGGAACGGCAGCCCCGGCATTGCTCGCGAGACGCGCGAGGTCTTCATCGCCGCCAACGCCGGCCTGTGGATCGAAGACCCCGACATCGACGCCGTCACCCGGCTCTACCGGGAATTTAAGACCACGCGCCTCAGCGCCGAGCCGGTAATCCTGGGCCCCGAGGCCAACTCGCCGATCAACACCCAGAACACCGCCGTCTGCCGCCAGGCCGTTCCTGCCTATTACTACGTAGTGATGGGCGACGACCTCGGCGGAGCGAAGATCGACCGCTACGGCGACATCTGGAGCGGCTATTTCCTCAAAAAATGCGCCGACCACCTCGGACACTTCGTGATGGTGGGTCATCCGGTGGCGCGGCATATTCGCAACCGGCACGACCTTTTTGTTGATTTGCGCCAGGAACTCTACGGGATGATGCTGACCGATCCGCTGGTCGAGATGCTCGGTTCGCTCACGCTGGCGGGCGGCGATTATGCGGCCGCTTATCTGGACCTCTCCCGGAAGCTGGAGCAGGCCGTGGAGGCGTCCCAGCATCCTTACATCACCCCCGAGGTGCGCGCCTACTTCCGAAAAATCTGCTCCAATATGCGCGTGTGGGTCGACGCCTGCCGCGATCTCCGCTGAAACGAAAATAAAAAAATCAGGGCTTGTGTTATAAAATGCCTCCAAATGTCACTTGCATTGTGGGGGCGACCATGAAAGCTGTTACATTCGTCCGGCTAACGGCAAGCGCGGCCTGGCTGTCGGTTCTGCTTTCCTCCGTCGTTTGCCTGGCGCAGAAACCGGCGGAAACTTCCAATAGCCGTCCGGCCAAGCTCGACATCATTTCTCCTACCAGGAGGCTGCAGGTCGGGCAGAGCGTCGACCTGGAGCTGGTTCTCCAGGACGCCAACAATCGCCCGGCGAAAGCGCGCAAAGATCTTTCGATCGAGCTGGAGGCGGTTTCACCGTCCGGCAAGACCCAAAAGCTCCAAGTGCCCATCAAGGCCGGGACGGAATCGGCGAAGGTTCAGCTTCCTCTGAGCGAAGCCGGCTTTGTGAAGGTCCAGGCGAAGGAGCGGGAGATGCAGGCAGGAGGAACGCTGCTCCTGGTCAAGCCGCAGGCGCCGCCCCAGCAACAGCAGCAGCCTCAGCCCCAGAAGAAGGCTCCCATGCGGCGTCAAAAGAAAACCTCGCTGTTCGAACCGGGCGAGCCGTTCGGTCCGCCGGACTCCGCGTGGATGCGCGGGTTCGCTGCCAAGCCCTGGACGCCTTCCTCCCTCGGGCTGCTCGCGCAAGGCCCGGCCGTGGCGGCGGCTGGGGCTCCCTCCTACCTTGTGACCCTGACCACCTACGTTCCGAAAAAGCCCAAAGCGGATGGAACCGACTACGCCAAGATTCAGGCATTTGTGCTCGGAGCCGAATGTCCCAAGCCCATTGAGGTGCAGCTCGCGAGCGACATCGGAGCCCTCGATCCGAACCCGCTCGTCATCCGCGCCCTCGAAACGAAGGGCGAATCGACCCTGACCTCGCAAAAGACGGGGCCGGTGAGCGTCCGCTACATAAGAGCGGCCCCGCCCGTCGATCTGCAAGGGGACCGCGAACTCAAGGTGAACTTTTACGCGCCGATCGGCGACTTCGATCCCAAGCCGAGCCCTCCTTCCATCTCGCTGCTCGACCAATCGAAACTGGTGGTGCGCCTGCTGGACGAGCACGGGACCCAGACCGACACCGACGAGCCGCGCCAGATCACGCTGACCCTGCAAACCGGGAAAGCCGACTTCGCTCCGCCGGATGTGACCATCGCAGCGGGCCAGTCGGTGGGCAACGCTGTTCTGCGGCCTTTCAGTTCTGGAACGATTGCGGTCGTTGCCTCCACGCCGAACCTGCACGACCGGTCCTTCACGGTGCAAGTCACTTGGCCCACCTTGCTGTTGATCCTGGCGGGCGTCGGGGGACTGGCGGGCGGATGGGTTGCTTTCTGGGAGCACCCCACAACCCGCTGGCTCCGGATTCCGATCGGTGCCCTCACCGGGTTTTTCTTTTATTGGGGCGTGGCGCTTGGCCTGCTTCCGTACCTGCCCCGTTCGCTGGCTTTGAATCCCATCAGCGCGTTTGCAGTGGCGTTGGCCGGAGGCTATGCGGGACCCTCGGTCATTGGTCTTCTGCTGCGGAAATGGGGCGCTGGTCCTCCCCCGGCCCCTGCGCCACAGCCTCAACACTAAGGCAGGCCCTACGGCAGCGCCGCGCGCAGTTCTCCGCGGCGGATCAGTCGCGCCAGGCGCTCGACGTCGGCGGAGAGTTCGCGGTCCCCCGAGAGCGGCGCAACTGCCGTGCGGATGCTGCGGTAAGCGCGCTCGGCGCGCGGGCCGGGCTTGAGCGGCAGCAGAAAATCGAGGGCCTGGGCGGCGCAGAGGGCTTCGAGCGCGAGCACGGTGCGCGCGTTTTCAACCGCCTGCTTGAGCTTCAGCGCCGCGGTCATGCCCATGCTCACAAAGTCCTCTTTGTTTCCGCTGGTGGTGATGGACTGCACCGAGGCGGGCGTCGCAAGCACGCGGTTTTCCGCAACCAGCGCCGCCGCCGTGACCTGGGCCATCATGAGCCCCGACTCCAGGCCGGCCTCCCTGGCGAGAAACGGCGGGAGCCCTTCGTTAAGCTCGGGGTTGACGAGGCGGTCGATGCGGCGCTCCGAGATGCCGGCAAGCGTCGCCATTGCGGTGGCCAGCGCATCGAGCCAGAAGGCGATAGGCTCGCCGTGAAAGTTGCCGCCGGAAAGGACCTCGTCGCCAAACACAAGCGGGTTGTCGGTGCCGGAATTAAGCTCGATCGAGAACGTCCGGCGGGCGCCGGAGAGAATGTCGCGGACGGCGCCGTGAACCTGCGGCGCGCAGCGCAGGCTGTAAGCGTCCTGCACGCGGCGGCAAGCGATGTGGGAAGCGCGGATCTCACTGCCTTCGAGTAATGCAGTCTGATTCCGGGCGCTGGTGACCTGGCCCGGATGCGGGCGGGCCTGGTGGATGCGCGGGTCGAACGCCACGGGCGTGCCGCGCAGAGCGTCGAGGCTCAGCGCGCAGACAACATCAGCCGTGTCGGCGAGCGTTTCGGCGTCGAGCAGATTCAGGCAGCCCACGGCCAGCATGGCCTGCGTGCCGTTCACGAGCGAGATGCCTTCTTTGGCCTCCAGCGTGAGCGGCGTCAGGCCGGCGCGCTCCAGCGCCTCTTGCCCCCCGAGCCGTTCCCCTTCGAAGCGCGCTTCCCCTTCGCCGATCAGCACCAGCGCCAGGTGGGCCAGCGGGGCGAGATCGCCGCTCGCGCCCACGCTGCCGCGCGAAGGAACCACCGGATGCACGCCGCGGTTCAGCATCTCGCACAGCATCTCCGCAACGCCTGGGCGGATGCCCGACAAACCCTTGGCCAGCACGTTGGCGCGGATCAGCATCATGGCGCGCACTTCGGCGTCGTCGAGCGGCGGGCCGGCGCCGATGGCGTGCGAGCGCAGGATGTTGATCTGGAGCTGGCGGAGCTGGTGGTGCGCGATGCGAACGTCGGCGAGTTGGCCGACGCCGGTGTTGACCCCGTAGACCGCCTTGTCCGTTTCGAGCAGACGCTCGACCGCCGCGCGAGAGGCCTCCATCCGGCGGCGGGCGTCAGGGCCAAGCCCGGCGGATTCCGAGCCGGCCGCGATAGCAGCGGCCGCTTCCAGCGTTAGCGACTCGCCGTCCAGCAGGAGCATCCCTTCATTCTCCTACACACCGCCGGCGCGGCCGCCCCACTGCCTGGCTGCGTCCCGAATGGGCGGGCGGCGAAAAAGTCCAGCGGACGGTCCGTCTTTTTCCTGCGTTTGGGCGTCTGTTGCAGTGTAGAACTATGGCCACCACCTTTACCTATCGCGCGATCGCGCCGGATGGGAAGCTGCGGACGGGGACGCTCTCGGGCGAAACTGACCGGGCCGTGGCGCAGGAATTGCGACGGCAGGGGCTGACGCCGATTGCGGTAGCGGCGGGGCAGGGGAAGAAAGCCGCGTTCGAGCTGCCGCGGTTTGGGCGCGGGAAGCGGGCACGCGACGTCCTGTTTTTTACCCAGGAGCTGGCGACGCTGCTGGGGGCAGGGGTGCCGCTCGATCGGGCGCTCGCCATCACTGCAGAGCTGACGGAACGGGCGCAGTTCCGCAACGTGGTCGGCGAGGTGCTGCGTTCGATCAAAGGCGGGCGGTCGCTGGCCGACAGCCTGACGGCGCACAAGGATTACTTCTCCGAGCTGTATGTGAACATGATCCGCGCGGGGGAAGCGAGCGGATCGCTGGCGCTGGTGGCGGAGCGGCTGGCGGAGTTCGAGCGCTCGCGCGACGAGCTGCGCAACTACATCATCAGCTCGATGATTTACCCGATCCTGCTGACGTGCGTGGGGACGGCGTCGGTGATCGTGCTGCTGGATTTTGTGATCCCGCGCTTTGCGGCGGTGTTTGCCGAGTCGCACATTCCGATGCCGCTGCCGACGCAGATGCTGCTGAAGGCGAGCCAGATTGTGAAGACCTTCGGCCTGCCGGCGATCGCGGCGCTGGTGGCGGCGTTTGCGGCGTTTCGGGCCTACGTTCGCACGCCCCAGGGCAGGCTCGCTTGGGACCAGTTCCGGCTGAAGGTTCCGCTGCTGGGCGACGCGCTGCGCAAGGCGGACACGGCGCGGTTTGCGCGGTCGATGTCCACGCTGGTGGCGAACAGCGTGCCGCTGGTGCAGGCGCTCGGGATCGCGCGCGCGATTCTGACCAACCGGATCATCGCTGGGTCGCTCGAAGCGGTGGCGCAGGGAATCAAGCGCGGCGAGGGGATCGCCGGGCCGCTGCGGCGCACCGGGCAGTTTCCGGCGCTCGCCGGGCACTTGCTGAGCGTGGGTGAAGAGACCGGCAGGCTGGACCAGATGTTCACCCGGATGGCGGAGATTTACGAGAAGGACACGCGCGAAGCGATCAAGCGATTTACGGCGCTGTTCGAGCCGCTGGTGATCCTTTTCATGGGCGTGGTGGTTGGCGCTATGATTCTTAGTATCATGCTGGCCATAACCAGCATCAACGAGATCGCAATGTGAGATTGGCCACAGAGACACAGAGGCGCAGAGAAGGAACCAAGAAGTCTGTGGCAGAGGCGGCTGAAATGCGACAAAGCAAAAGAATCAATCGGCGCGGCGCCACCGGCATCACCTTGATCGAGATGCTGGTGGTGATCACCATCATAGCTCTGTTTACGGCCGTGGCGTACCAGCGGCTGTCACCGTCGGTGGACAAGGGGCGCATCACAGCAGCGCGCACGCAGATCGAGGCGTTTGAGGGCGCGCTGCAAACCTATCACATCGACAACGGCCGCTTCCCTACCAACGATGAAGGATTGCAGGCCATTCGCTCCTATCTCAACAAGGACGTACCCAACGACCCGTGGGGCCACCCGTACGTGTACAAGTATCCGGGCGACCATGGGCCGGAGCCGGACATTATCTGTTACGGGGCCGACGGGCAGGCCGGCGGGGACGGAGTGAATGGCGATATTGTGAGCTGGAAGTGAGGGCGAAGCCGCCAGCTCGCAGGCTCGAACCGCTGACGGGCGGCGGCATCACGCTGCTGGAACTGCTGGTGACGATGGCCATCATCAGCATGATCGTGGCCATCGCGTTTCCTTCCTTTCTATCGGGGCTGGACGGGATCCGGCTGCAGTCGGCGGCGCGGAGGATGGCGGCATTCCTCAACGTCGCGCGAGGCGAGGCGGACCGGGAGCAGTTGCCGGTGGAGATTCGCATCGATCCGGGGCAAAACCAGGTCAGCGCTTTATCGGCGGATGGAAGCTGGGAGCGCGAGCTGCGCCTGGAGGACGGGGTGCGGATGGCGGGCGCGGGCGGTCCGGAGGGCGCGCCGGGGACCCCGGTTCAGCGGTTCGTGGTGCTGCCGGGCGTGCCGGCGCCGCGCATGCAGGTGCGCCTGGAAACGGAGCGCGGGCGGTCGCTGGCGGTGAGCGTCGATCCGCTGACGGGAACGCCGGTGATCGAGGGGAAATGAGAACCCGGATTGCACCGCAGAGGGCGCAGAGAACGCAGAGGAAAAGCAGGCCGAAGTTCTGTGTGTCCTCTGCGGTGAGTTCCGGTTTCACGCTGCTCGAGATGATCGTCGCCACGGCGATTATGGGGATCGCGGTGGTGGGGCTGCTGTCGCTGATCTCGGGGACGCTGGCGAATGCGGCGCGAGTGAAGCAGTACGACCGGGCGGCGATGCTGTCGCGGACCAAGATGAACGAGCTGCTGGTGCAAGAGCCGCTGCCGCTAGGGCAGCCGCTGAGCGGGCAGTGGGACGGCTCGACCGGGTGGACGGCGCAGGCGGAGGTGATGGAGCAGCCGCCCAATCCCGCGCCGGGCCTCTACCGGATGGTGCACATCAACCTGGAGGTGTGGTGGATCGCCGACGAGCAGCGGAAGTCGGTGAAGCTGGATGGTTTGCGGCGCGACCTGATTCCGATGGAGGGAGCACGGTGAGAAGGCCGGCGCGGCGCGAAGCGGGGCTGACGCTGATCGAGGTAATGGTGGCGATCGCGCTGCTGAGCGTGCTTTCGGTGGGGATCCTGATGGCGCTGCGGGTGGGAACGGCGGCGTGGGAAAGGGCGACGGACGGGCTGATGCTCGACCGGCGGATCGCGGCGGCCAACAACATTTTGCAACAGGAGCTGGAGGGAATTTTTCCGGCGTGGGCGGAGTTCGTCAATCCGGCCACGCGGGCGCAGGGCGTGGTGATCTTCTTCCAGGGCGAGCCCGGGTCGATGCGGTTTGTCACTGCCTATTCGCTCGACAGCGGCCCTCGGGGCGGGCTGCGGATTGTGGAGCTGCTGGTGGCGCAAGGGCCGAAGGGCCAGCGGGTGCTGCTCAACGAGCTGCCGTATACGGGTCCGCGCTCGGCGGGGCAGGTGGTGAGGGGCGTGACGACGGAGGGCGCCGTGGCGCGGCCGGTGTTTGCGCCGATCGCGGTGCTGCCGGCCTCGTTCGTGATTGCCGATGAGCTGGGAAGCTGTTCGTTCTCTTACCTGGAGCAAAACGAGCCGGGCGCGATGACCGGGCCGCCGCGCTGGGTGTCGAGCTGGCGGGATGCGGAGCGGTTGCCGGCTGCCATCTCGATCCAGATCACCCCGGGGCAGGGCCCGGCGCGGCTCCAGCCGGTGACGGTTACCGTGCCGATTCGGGCGACGATGACGCCGTGAGGAAAACAGCAGAGAGAAGACGGGGAGCGGGAGCCGGGGAGCGCGGCAGCGCGCTGCTGGCGGTGCTGTGGCTGAGCGCGGCGCTGGCGGCGATTGCCTTCACACTGGCGATCACGGTGCGCGCGGAGCTGGAGAGAGCCTCGGGCGCGGTGGATTCGGCGCGGGCCTACTATCTTGCCCAGGGCGCGATCGAGCGGTTTGTGTTTCAACTGGCGTGGGCGGACAGCGGAGGGAACGCGCCGGCGGGATGGTTCCAGCCGGGCATGAGCCGCATGCGGTGGGTGTTTGCGAGCGGCGTGGTGGACCTGGAAATCACCGGCGAGAACGGCAAGCTGAACGTGTATGACACGCAGCCGGCCACGCTGGCGCGGCTGTTCTCGCTGGAGGGCGTCGATCCGGACCGGGCCCAGGCGATCGCGGCGGGAATCGCCGCGCGGCGGACGGCGCAGCCCGAAAATCTTTCGGGCGGATCGTCTTTTGTGTCACAGTTGCCGTCATTCCTAGAGTCGGAGGATCTGCTGACTGTGAGCGGGATGACGCCGGACGTTTATTACGGGTGGTGGGAGCGAGGCCCCGCTCCGGAAGGCGCTCCCGAGGGCGCCGGGCGGCTGCTGCGGCGCGGAGGGATCGCGGAGGACCTGACGATGCTCGATGGTGGGGCGGTCAACGTGAACTACGCTTCGCCGGCGGTGCTGCGGGCGGTGGGCGTTCCGGAAGGGCCGCTGCAATCGATTCTGGCACAGCGGCAGGGCGGGCCGATCAAGAACGTCGCGGCTTTCGGCGTGGGGTCGCTGACGGGCGGGGCGCTGGCGGCGGGCGGCTCGCAGGCCTACACGGTGCGGGCCACGGCGCAGTTGAACAGCAGGCCGGTGCGGCGGACGGTGGCGGCGGTGGTGCGCTACGGCCGCGACCGCACGGAGGCGTCGCTGGGGATTGCGCGCTGGTTTCCGTCTGGGAATTGAACCCATGTTTTGGAACCCCTTACAGACGCTTGGCTCGGGTGTGGGCATCGAGATTCGCGGCGAGGACCTGGTGGTGACGCTGGTGAAGTCGCGGTGGAAGGGCGTCAGCGTGGCGGCCCAGACCACGGTGCGGGATTTCCGGCGGCGGCCGGCAGCGGAGTGGGGCGAGGAGTACCAGGCTTTTCTGCGGAGCCACGGATTTCGGGGCCTGCCGGCGACGCTGGCGCTGCCGCGCGGAGAAGTGATCGTGCGGCTGCTGAGCCTGCCGGCGGTGAGCCGGGCGGAGCTGCGCTCGGCGGTGCGGTTTCAGGTGGACACGCTGCATCCCTACGGCGACGACAACGTGTATTACGGATACTCTTTGCTGCGGCAAGCGACCCGCGGCGGGGGAGCAGCGGCGAAAGGGCCGGCGAAAGGGCCGGGGGAGGGTGGAGCGGCGGCGAATGCCACGGCGGAAGTTGCCGTGGTGATTGCCGCGCGGGCGGTGGTGGATGGATACGCCGACCTTTTTGCCGAGGCGGACGTGAAGCTGCGCGGGATAACGGTGGCGGCGGCCAGCTATTACAGCGCGACGCGGCTGGTGCGGCGGCGGGAGCCGGCACCGTTTTTGCTGGTGGACCGGCGGGGAGACGCCTACGAGCTGTATGGAGAGAGCGCGGCGCGCCCGTTCTTCAGCGCCATTTTCGACGCGCGCAACATGCCGCTCGAGAAGGCGATTGACGCGGCGGCGGCGGAGCTGCGGCTGCCGGAGCAGGAGATCCCGCTGGTGATTACCGGGGAGCCGCGCACGGCGCCTTCCCCGCTGGCGGCGGAAGAAGTGCTGGGCAGCCCGCTCGCGGCTCCGGCCGGATTTGACCTGGCCCGCGACGCCACCGCATTTGTGACCGGGGTGGCGGGGGCGAGCCCGCGCTGGGGCTGGCGGGTGAACCTGCTGCCGGCGGCGCGGCGCAGCGCGAGCGCGCGGTGGCCGGTGGCGGCGACGGTGGCAGCGGCGGCGGCGGTGGCGCTGGTCGTGCTGGCGCTGGCGGTGCGGCGGCCGCTCCAGGACAGCCGCTATGCGCGCGAGCTGGGGCGCGAGGCGAGACGCCTGGAAGCGGTCGAGCGGGAGGTGCGCGGCCTGGAGATGCAAACGCAGAAGGCCCGCGCGCGGCGGGCGCAACTCGAAGACTTCCGGCGCCGGACGGAGGCCGACCTGGCGCTGGTAACGGAGATCTCGCGGCGGCTGCCGAAGACGGTGTGGCTGACCACGCTCGAGGTGGGCGATGACGCGGTGCAGATGACCGGGCAGGCGGAGGCGGCGGCGCCCCTGCTGGGGCTGCTGGACAACTCGGGCGCGGTGACGGGCGCGTCGTTTACAACCTCGATCACCCGCGGCGACCGGGGGGAGATGTTTCGAATCCGGGCGAGCCGGCGGAGCCAGGTGGCGCTTCCGGCGCCGCCGACGGCTCCGCATCCGGGGCCCGCGCCAGTGGCGGCGACACCGGGCCCGGCGCACGCCGCGACGGCGCATGCAGAGCCGCCGGCCGGCGCAGCGCACGCGGCAGCTCACCCGGCGGCGCCCGTTGCAGGCACGCCGCCACCGGGCGGCGGCGCGGTGCCGCCGGTGGGAGATACGCCGATTCAGGGGCCGTACCCGATGATGCGTCGGGGAAAGCCGTAGCGGATCTTATTGGATCGATGAGCGAACGCGATAAGAGGGCATTACTGATACTTGGGCTGGCGGCGGTGGCGGCGCTCGTTCTGGAGTTTGGGCTGCCGGCGCCGGGCCCGGCGGGAACCCCGGAGGCGGGCGTCTCGGCTTCGTCGATTCAGTTGGCGGAGCGGCGGGTGCGCCGATTGCAGGAAGTGGCGAAGCAGAGGCCGCGCGCCGCGGCGGAAGCTGAGGCGGCCGCCAAAGCGCTGGCCGAAACAGAGAAAGGATTGCTGAAGGCGGCCACCCCGGCGCTGGCCGAAGCGCAGATGCAGCAGCTCATGAAAGACATGCTGGGCGCGCAGGGCATCAACATGCAGTCGTCGGAGTTCGGCCTGCCGAAGGCGGCGGGCGGCGATTACGCGCAAGCGCCGCTGACGGTGAATTTCACTTGCGGCATCGAGCAGTGGATCAACCTGATGGCGGCGCTGCGCAACGCGCCGCAGGTGCTGTCGAGCGTGGACATACGCCTGGCGCCGGCGGACGCGAAGAACAAGACGGTGCAGGTGCACATGGTGGTGGCGGGCTACATACCGGCGTCGCTGGTGGCCCCTGCCAAGGGAGCGGCGGCGTTATGAGGCGGCGGCTGCTATGGCTGGACTTGGCGCTGGTGGCGCTGGCCGCGGCCGGGCTGTGGCGATTGCGGGTGGACTATCACGGGGCGCTCGCGCGCTACCGGATGCTGAGCGCCGCGGCGGCGGCAGCGCCCGCTCTCAAGAACCCGCCGGTGGAGCGGCCGGGGCTGCCGGGGATACAGCCGGGCTCGTATCTGGATGCGGCGCAGGGGTTCCTGTTCAGCCCTGACCGCAATCCCAACGTGGTGGTAGAGCCGGTGAAGGTGAAGCCGCGGCCGACGCTGCCGCTGCTCTACGGCGTGCTGGACCTGAACGGCAACCCCATCGCCATCATGGCCGAGAAGCAGGACACGCCGCACAAGACGGTCCACGTGGGCGACACGATCGGGGAGTTCAAGCTGGTGGCGGCGGCGGGAGAGAACATCACGCTGGAGTGGGAAGGGCAGACCATCCAGGCGAAGGTTTCCGACGTGCTGGTGAAGCAGCCCGGGCCGGGGACCCCGGGTGGCCCTGCGAATGTCTCCCAATCCCCGGGTGGGCCTGCGCCGGAACGGACGGGGCCAAGAGTGACGAACTCCAGTAACACGAGCCAGCCCGGCCCCTACGTCATCGGGCAGGCGATGGAAAGCAGGTCGGGGACGATTTACGCGTCGCCGCCGGGCGACACGGCGCCGAACGGCGCGGTCTACGAGGGGAAGCGGAAAGTGGTACGGCAGACGCCCTTCGGGAACCAGTCCTGGTGGGAAGACATCAAGCAATAGGAGCGGCCATGAAGCTGGCGGTGACAATATTACTAATAGGGTGCGCGCTGGCGGCGGAAGAGCCCCCGCCGGCATCGAAGAGCGCGGCAAAGACCGCGGCCAAGGGCACGGCAGCGAGCGATGCGGCGCCGAAGAGCGCGACGGGCGCGACGAAGGTGGTGCAAACTCCGTTTGGGCCGAGCCTGCGCGCGGCGACGCCGGACGACAGCAGGGAGGAAGCCGAGAAACGCCACCAGGAGGCGGTGGCGAGCCCGCTGCTGAAGATCGAGGAGTCGGGGGACACGGTGACGTTCCGGCGCCGCACGCCGTTTGGAGACCAGGTGTGGAAGAAAAAGCGCAGCGAGCTGACGGACCTGGAGAAAGAGATGATCGCGGCGCACCAAGGCGGCGGGACCAAGACGGGGCCGGGCGCAGATCCGGGACCGGGCCGGCAAGCAGGCGCCCCGGGCGCGCGGGCGAAAACGGGGAAATAGGGAGACATGATGCGGGTTCTGAAGAGTTTCGGCTTAGCTGTGGCGCTGGTGGTGGCGCTCGAGGGTCAGCAGCCGGCGGCGGGTCCCCCGGCCGGGCAGCAAAACGCGCCAGAGCCGCAGCATAACGTTCCGCCGGGCCACAACCTGCCGGCGGGGCACAATCTGCCGCCGGGCCACACGGCGCCGGCTGCACCGCAGAATCCGGCGCCTGCCCCGGGCGGCGCGGCCGCCGTGGCCGCCCCACAGCCGGCGCCAAGGCCCGCAGCGCCGGCGACGCCCGCCGCCAAGCCGGCCGCACAAGCAGGCGCCCCGCCCGCGCCGGCGACGACGCCGGCCCCCAAGCCGGCCGCTCCGCCCCCCGCGCCGGCAACCGGGGCGGGCACGCGGCTCAACCTGACCGGGGCCACGCTGGGGGAGGTGATCGACATTCTGGCGCGGCAACTGCGGATCAACTACATCCTGGACCCGGCGGTGCGCGGTTCTGTCACTATCAATACTTATGGAGATCTGAACCTACCCGATCTCATGCCGCTGCTCGAGACCATCCTGCGCATGAATAACGCCACCGCCGTGCAGGTAGGGAACCTGTATCACATTGTCCCGACCAAGTACGCCTCGCAGCTTCCCATCTCGCCGCAGGTGGAGGCCAAAAACCTGCCCGACGACGAGCGGATGATGCTGAACCTGGTGGCGCTGCGCTACGTCTCGGCGCCCGAGATCGCCAAGGTGCTGCAAAATTTCATGGGGGAAGGCGCGCAGATGACGGTGCTCGACAGCGGCAACATGCTGCTGATCCAGGACAACAGCCGCAACATGCGCCGGACCATGGAGCTGATCGCGCTGTTCGACAACGAGGCGCTGGCCAAGCAGCGCGTGCGGCTGTTCAATGTGAAGAACAGCCAGGCGTCCATGCTGACCAAGGACCTGGAAAAGATCTTCGCCGCCTACGCGCTGTCGGACAAGGCGTCGGCCATCCGGTTTCTGCCCATCGACCGCATCAGCGCGATTATGGCGGTGAGCCCGAATCCCACCGTGTTCGACGAAGTGCAGAAGTGGATCGAGAAGCTGGACGTGCCGGTGACGGTGGGCGGCATTCAGAATTTCGTCTATAAAGTGCAGTACGGAGACGCCGGGCAGCTCGCCTCGACGCTGATGAGTTTGTATGGGTACTACCCAGGCGGCGGCTATGGGATGGAGGGCTACGGTGGCGGCTATGGTGGCTACGGCGGCGGCTATGGTGGCGGGTATGGCCGAATGGGCGGCGGCGGATACGGTGGCGGG
>DASQHK010000658.1:0-7135 GCA_035632135.1 Bryobacterales bacterium | reverse complement strand
TCTTCGGAGTTGATGCTCCAGATCCTGCGCGGCCAGCTCTACCGCACGCGCATCCCACGCTACCTCACCGGCTGGCGCATCCCGCATAAGACCGGAGATTTTCTGCCCTACATCGCCAACGACGTCGGTGTGCTCGAAGCGCCCGGCCGAACCGTTGTGATCAGCATCTTCACCGCGAATCACTTCGGCTCGGGCGAGATGCTCGAGGAGGCCATCGGCCGCGTGGCCGAAAAGGTGGGCGACTACTTCCAATATCGGAACTGACGCAGCGCTGCGGCGCATTCCGCTATAGTGAAAGGAGAGGCCTGATGCCAAGCCCGCCCACCACAGTTAGCGGCGCGCCCGTGCAGCGGATCTACACGCCGGCCGACCTGGCGGACTTCGACCCCGCCCGCGACCTGGGCGAGCCCGGCGAGTTCCCTTACACGCGCGGCATTCACCCCGGCATGTACCGGGACCGCCTGTGGACCATGCGCCAGTTTTCCGGCTTCGCCACACCGGAAGAGACCAACCGCCGCTACCGCTACCTGCTCGAGCAGGGCCAGACGGGGATCTCGGTCGCCTTCGACCTGCCGACGCTGATGGGCTATGACGCCGGCGATGCTATGTCGGAAGGCGAGGTAGGGAAGTGCGGCGTCTCCATCTGCTCGCTCGCCGACATGGAGGCCCTCTTCGACGGCATCCCGATCGAGCGGGTCTCGACCTCCATGACCATCTCCTCGCCCGCCGCCATGATCTGGGCCATGTACCTGGTGGCGGCCGAGAAGCAGGGGGTCCGCTGGGAAAACGTTCGCGGCACCATCCAAAACGATATCCTCAAGGAATACATAGCGCAGAAAGAATACATCTACCCGCCGCGGCCTTCGATGCGTCTGGTGGTGGATACGTTCGAGTTCGGCTCGCGCCACACACCTCGTTTTAATACCATCTCGATCAGCGGTTACCACATCCGGGAGGCCGGCTCGACGGCGCTGCAGGAGCTGGCTTTTACGCTGCGCGACGGCATCGAGTACGCGCAGTGGGGCGTCGAGCGCGGGCTCGACGTGGACGAGTTCGCGCCGCGGCTGAGCTTCTTCTTCGACGCCCACAACGATTTCTTTGAGGAGATCGCCAAGTTCCGCGCGGCGCGCAAAATCTGGGCGCGCGTGATGCGCGAGCGCTTCGGCGCCAAAACCGACCGGGCCTGGAAGCTGCGCTTCCACACGCAGACGGCCGGCTGCTCGCTGACCCACCAGCAGCCGCATGTCAACGTAGTCCGCACGGCGATTCAGGCGCTGGCCGCCGTGCTGGGCGGCACGCAGTCGCTGCACACCAATGCACTCGACGAGGCCTGGGCGCTGCCCACCGAAGAAGCCGCGCTGCTGGCACTGCGCACGCAGCAGGTCATCGCTTACGAGACCGGCGTCACCGAAATCCCCGATCCGCTCGGCGGCAGCTACTTCCTGGAGCGGCTCACGCTCGACCTCGAAAAGGGCTGCTACGATTATTTCGACCGCATCGACGCCATGGGCGGCATGATTCCCGCCATCGAGCGCGGCTTCCCGATGCGCGAGATCGCCGAGGCTAGTTACCGCTACCAGCAGGCCGTGGAGAAGAAGGAAAAGATCATTGTCGGCGTCAACGCCTTCGAGGCGGAAGAAGAGCCGATCGAGACGCTCTACATCGATCACAGCGTGGAAGAGCAGCAGATCGCGCGGCTGCAGAAGCTGCGCGCGGAGCGCGACAAAGGCCGCGTGGAGAAGGCTCTGGATGACCTGACGCACGCTGCCGAGGGGCAAGAGAACATGATGCCGCACATTGTGGAAGCCGTGCGCGCCTACGCCACGCTGGGCGAGATGTGCGGCGCGCTGAAAAAAGTGTTCGGTGTGTATCAGGAGGCAGCAGTCACGTGAACGCCCCGCGCCGGACATCCCATGCCGGCCCCGCCTCACCGCCCCCGCCGCAATCGGATGTAAACTAGCAGCCAATGTCTCTCGAAGCCGGCGCCCGTCTCGGTCCCTACGAGATCCTTGGTCCGATCGGGGCGGGCGGCATGGGCGAGGTGTACCGCGCGCGGGACCCGCGGCTGGGGCGCGAGGTGGCGATCAAGGTGCTGCCGGAGCATCTGGCTAAAGACCCTGAAGCGCTGGCGCGTTTTGAGCGGGAGGCTAAGGCGGTGGCGGCGCTCTCGCATCCCAATATCCTGGCGATCTTTGACGTGGGAACCGAGCAGGGCGTGAGCTACGTCGTCACGGAGTTGCTGGAGGGCGAGACGTTGCGGGCGCGGCTGACGCGCGGCGTGATGGCGTGGCGCAAGGCAGCGGAAACAGGAATCGCGCTCGCCAACGGCGTCGCCGCCGCTCACTCCAAGGAGATCATCCATCGAGACCTGAAGCCGGAGAACATCTTTCTGACCAGTGACGGCCGCGTAAAGCTTCTCGACTTCGGCCTGGCGCGGTTTAAGCCGCTGATATCGCCGCAAGCCGAAACCGCCGCGGCCGCCAAAACAGCAGCCGGAACCGTAATGGGCACGGCGGGCTACATGTCTCCGGAGCAGGTTCGCGGCGCTCCGGTGGGGCCCGGCAGCGACATTTTCTCGCTCGGCTGCGTGCTCTACGAGATGGTCTCGGGGCGTCGCGCTTTTCCGGGCAAGACGGCCATGGAGACCATGTCGGCCATCTTGCGAGACGCGCCGAAGGAGCTAACCGCGTCGGGAACCCAAATTCCCATCGAGATCGATCGCTTGATTTCCCACTGCCTGGAAAAGAATCCGGAGGAACGGTTCCAGTCGGCGCGGGACCTCGCGTATGACTTGAAGGCTCTGCTGGGAGGCTCCGGCTCGGCGGCGCCCACTCAGGGCCCGCTCCCGGAGTCGGGCAAGGCGATCAGCTCGATTGCCGTTCTGCCGTTCGCCAACGCCAGCCGAGATCCGGATGCCGAATATCTGAGCGACGGGATTACCGAAAGCATCATCAACAGCCTGGCGAAGCTGGCCCAACTGCGGGTGACGCCGCGCAGCACCGTGTTCCGCTACAAGGGACAGGACGTGGACCCGCAGGCGGCCGGGCGCGAACTGAACGTTCGCGTGGTTCTCACGGGCCGGGTGATCCAGCGGGGCGAAGCTCTGGTGGTGGGCACGGAGCTGGTGGATGTGGTCGAGGGAGCGCAGCTTTGGGGCGAGCGGTACAACCGAAAGCTGGCCGACATTTTTGCACTGGAGGAAGAAATCGCCCGAAAGATCTCGGAAAGCCTGCGCATGAAGCTGAGCGGCGAGGAGAAAGAGCGCCTCGCCAAGCGCTTTACGGAAAACAGCGAAGCCTATCAGCTTTATCTCAAGGGCCGTTATTACTGGACCAAGCGGACGCCGGACGGCATGAAGAAAGGTGTCGGGTACTTCCAGCAGGCCATCGAAAAGGACCCCGGATACGCCTTAGCCTACTCCGGATTGGCCGACTGCTACAGCCTGTTGACTATTTACGGCGTTTTCCCCCCAAGGGAGGGGTGGGCCAAGGCGAAAGCTGCCGCGGCGGCGTCCGTCGCCCTGGACCCCGAGCTGGCCGAGGGCCGCACTTCCCTGGCGTTCCTGCGGGCTTTTGGGGATTGGGACTGGGCAGCCGCGGAAAAGGAATTCCAGCGTGCCATCGAACTGGACCCTTCCTACTGGGTAGCTCCGTACTGGTTCGGTCTGGTGCTGGCCTTCTGCGGCCGGCACGAGGAGGCTGAGCAGCAGAGCCGTCGAGCTGTGGAACTGGAGCCGGTGTCGCCAATCGTAAGGCATATGACGGCCATGATTTCCCTGGTAGGCCGCCGGTACGCCCAGGCGATTGACCGCTGCCTGGAATCCCTCGACCTCGACCCGGACTATCCGCTCTTGCGGCTCTGGCTGGGCTTGGCCTATGAGCAGGAATCGAAATTCGACGAAGCGATCCAGGAGCTGGAAACTGCAAGGCAAGTAATGGGCGGCCTGCCGTTTGCTGCGGCACCGCTGGCGCACGCGCAGGCTGTGGCGGGAGCGGAAACAGAGGCGCGGAGACTGCTGCGCGAGCTACTGGAGCTGGCGGAGCATGGCCCGGTCGACGCCTATAGCGTGGCCCTCATCTATGCGGGCCTCGGCGAGCAGGATCAGGCCTTGGCGTGGCTGGAGAAGGCCTGCGACAGCCGTTCTGGCATGCTGACTATATTCGCAAAGAGCGATCGCCGACTCGATGCGCTTCGCTCGGACGCCCGGTTTGAAAAAATACTGCGGCGCATGGGGCTGGGAACATGACACTCGCTTCCGGCGCGCGGCTAGGTACTTATGAGATCGTGTCGCTGCTCGGCGCGGGCGGGATGGGCGAGGTGTACCGCGCGCGGGACCCGCGGCTGGGGCGCGAGGTGGCGATCAAGGTGCTGCCGGAAGCCTTCGCGCGCGACACTGAGAAGCTGGCCCGCTTCGAGCGCGAGGCGCGCGTGCTGGCCTCGCTGAATCATCCGGGAATCGCGGCGATTCACGGCTTCGAGCAAGCCGGCGGGACTCCCTTTCTGGTGATGGAGCTGGTGGAGGGGGAGACCCTCAAAGGCCCGCTTCCGCCGGAGGAAGCCATTGCGATCTCGCGGCAGATCTGCGAGGCGCTGGAGGCGGCGCACGAGAAGGGCGTGGTTCACCGCGACCTGAAGCCGGCCAACATCAAGATCACACCGCAAGGGAAGGTCAAGCTGCTGGACTTCGGCCTGGCCAAGGCGTTCGCGGAGGACCGCACGGCCAGCGACCCGGCGCAGTCGCCGACGGTGAGCCTCGCGACACAGGCGGGAGTGATCCTGGGGACGGCGGCGTACATGTCGCCGGAGCAGGCGCGCGGGCGGACGATCGACCGGCGGACGGACATCTGGGCGTTCGGGTGCGTGCTCTACGAAATGCTGAGTGGACGGCAGGCGTTCAGGGGAACCAACGTCGCCGAGATCATCGCCGCCGTGATGCGCGGCGAGCCGGACTGGAGCGCCCTGCCGGCCGCGACGCCGCCGCACCTGCGGCGGCTGCTGGAGCGGTGCTTGCAGAAGGACAGCACTGAGCGGCTGCACGACATCGCGGATGCGCGGCTGGAGTTGAAGGAGGCTCCGGCAACGGTTCCGCTGCCGGCCGCGCGCCCCGCGCGGGCGCTGGCATGGATGATCGCCGCCACTCTGTTCGCTGCGATCGCGCTCGTGCTGGGTCTCGTCCACTTCCGCGAGACGCCGCCGGAGCAGCAGGTGGTGAGACTCCCGCTGCTGCCGCCGGAGAAGACCAGCTTCGGCGAGGTGGACGTGTCCCCGGACGGGCGCCGAGTGGCGTTCACGGCGCGGGACGCTTCGGGCAGCATCCATCTCTGGGTGCGGCCGCTCGATGCGCCGGCCGCGCAGATGCTCGGCGGGACCGAGGGTGCGAGTTTCCCCTTCTGGTCGCCGGACAGCCGGTGGATCGGCTTCTTCGCCGACGGGAAGCTCAAGAAGGCGGAGGTCTCGGGCGCGCCGCCACAGACCATCGCGAACGCGCCAGTCGGCCGTGGCGGCGCCTGGAACCGGGACGGGGTGATCCTTTTTGCGCCGAATGTCTACAGCCCGCTCGCGCAGGTCCCTGCCACAGGGGGCGAGCCGAAGCCCGTGACCGGACTGGATACGTCGCACGAGGAAACCTCCCACCGCTGGCCGCAGTTCTTGCCGGACGGCCGCCGCTTTCTGTACTTCATTCTGGCCGGCCCGGAGCATCAGGGCATCTACGCGGGATCGCTCGACTCCAAGGAAAAGACGCTCCTGCTTGCATCGCAGTACAGCGCAGCTTATGGGATGGGGCATCTGCTGTTTGTGCGCGAGCGGGCGTTGCTGGCGCAGCGCTTCGACGCGGGCAAGCTGCAACTGGCGGGCGAGTCGCTTCCGGTAGCCGAGCCGGTGGGCACGACGCTTTTCCGCACCCGGGCTTCGCTTTCGGAGACGGGGGTGCTGGTGTATTATGGCGCTGGGACCGCCGGCGTCCGGTTACAGTGGTTCGACCGCGGCGGCAAGGCGCTGGAGGCTGTTGGCCCGCCGGGAGGCTACTTGAGCGTAGACCTCTCCCCCGACGGCCGCCGGTTGGCGGCGGACCGTAACGATACGCAGCCCGGAAATCGCGACATCTGGCTCTTCGATTTGGCGCGCGGCGCGAGCACCCGCTTCACCTTCCGCCCCGCCTTTAATGACAGTCCCGCGTGGTCGCCCGACGGCCGCCGCATCGCGTTCCGCTCAAACCGCGAGGGCGCATTCAATCTTTACCAAAAGGATGCGAGCGGGGCGGGTGAGGAGGAGTTGCTGCTCAAGACGCCGTCGAACAAAGTGCCCACCGGCTGGTCGCCCGACGGGCGCTGGCTCCTCTACAACGAGCAGGACCCGAAGACAAGAATGGATCTGTGGCTGCTACGGCTGGACGGGCGCCAGCCGGCGCGCCAACCGCAGCCATGGTTGCGGACGGAATTCGATGAGCGCTTCGGCCAGTTTTCGCCGGACGGTCAGTGGGTGGCCTACGACTCGAACGAGTCGGGGCGCCACGAAGTCTACGTGCGGCCGTTTGCGGCGGGTGGGGCGGCGGGGGCGGGCCAGTCGCAGGTATCGACCGGCGGGGGCGAGCAGCCGCGCTGGCGAGGCGACGGCAAGGAGCTGTTCTACCTGGGGCCGGACCGCCAGCTGATGGCGGTGGAGGTGAAGACCACCGGGGGCCGCTTCGAGGCGGGCCTTCCCAGGGCGCTGTTTCCAACGCGTGCAGCCATCATACCTGGCCTGTTCCATACGGTCTACGCGGTCAGGGCCGACGGTCAGCGCTTCCTGATCCTCTCGGAAGGCGAAGATGTCCCCTCGCAGCCGGCCACGGTGGTGCTGAACTGGACGGCAGGGTTGAAATGATGACTCTCGCTTCCGGCGCGCGGCTAGGTAGTTATGAGATTGTGGCACTGCTCGGGGCGGGCGGCATGGGCGAGGTGTATCGCGCGCGGGACCCGCGGCTGGGGCGCGAGGTGGCGATCAAGGTGCTGCGGGAAGCCTTCGCGCGCGACGCCGAGCGGCTGGCCCGCTTCGAGCGCGAGGCGCGCGTGCTGGCGTCGCTGAACCATCCGGGAATCGCGGCGATTCACGGGTTCGAGCAGGCCGGCGGGACCCCTTTTCTGGTGATGGAACT
>DASQHK010000657.1:0-3369 GCA_035632135.1 Bryobacterales bacterium | reverse complement strand
GTACTTCATCTTTTCCATGCCGTCGGCGGGCTTGATGGAGATGCCGCCGGTATCGAACGTGACCGCCTTGCCTACCAGGCCGAGGTGCGCGTTGGACGACGGCGGCTTAGCGGGGCGGTAGCGCAGCACGATCAAGGCGGGCGGCTCGGCGCTGCCCTGGGCCACGCCGAGCAGAGCGCCCATGCCGAGGCTCTGCATCCGCTGCTGGTCGAGCACGTCGATGGCGAGGCCGGTTTCCTGGGCGACCTGCTGCGCCCGCGCGACTAAGTCCTTTGGCATGAGCCGGTTGGCCGGTTCGTTGACCAGGTCGCGGGCGAAGTTCTGCGCCTCGGCGGTGATTACGGCGCGCTCGAGCGCGGCGCTCACGCCAGCGGCATCGGGCCCCGCGGCAATCGCCACGCTGTCGATCCGCCGCTCGTCTTTCTTGTCCGTTTTGTAAACGTCGGGTTCGAAGTCGGCCGCAATCACGCCTTCGGCCGCCGCCGCGACCAGCGCCGCGGCGTCGAGCCCGCCTGACGGCACGAACACGAACTCATGCACGCCCTTGCTCTTCAGAAACCGCAGCGCCGCGCCGGCCGCCTTGCGCAACTGCGCGGTATCAAACCTGGAGAGCTTGCCCCCACCAATCAACAGCAGCCGGCTGGCGGCGATTCCCGGGGGCCGGTGAAGAAGCGCCGGCTCGAACGGCTTGCCGGCCGCCTCGCCCGAGGCGGCCAGCTCAGAGAGCATGCCGCCGGTCAGCTTGTCCAGGCGCTGAAAGTTTCCATCAGGAGCGCCGTCCTCTTTTTCAAAAACCACCGTGGCCAGCGCCTCGGTGCGAATCGTTTCCGGAGATTGCAACGTCCGCGTGACTTTCATGTTCAGAGTGTGCGGCGGGCGCGAATGGCAGCGCGGGCCTCGGCTTCCGCCTCGCGGTTGCGCTCGGTCTCGCGCTTATCGTGCAGCTTCTTGCCCTTGGCCAGCGCCAGCTCGCACTTGATTCGTCCTTTCTTGAGATAGAAGCGCAACGGGATCAGCGTGAGGCCCTTCTCCCGCGTTTTGCCGATCAGCTTGTGGATCTCCTCGCGGTGCAGCAGCAGTTTGCGGGATCGCACCGGGTCGTGGTTCTGGCGGTTGCCGTGGGAGTAGTGGCTGATGTGGGCGTTGCGGAGCCACGCCTCGCCGCGTTCGATGGAGACATAGCCGTCCTGAAGCTGCACCTTGCCTTCCCGCGCCGCTTTGACCTCGGTCCCGCTCAAAACCAGCCCGGCCTCGAAGCGTTCCAGCAGGAAATAATCGTGGGCGGCCCTGCGGTTGGCGCTTAATACCCGGTATTCGTCGGTCGTGGGCTTCGCCATCTGGGGTAAAAATCACTTCCACGCCCGGCCTGCCCTGCCCGTCAAATCCTTACGGGACCGCGTTGAGGTGTAGGCGCGACGGACCACGAAAATGACTTATTTTAACACACGCCGCCGAGGCCGCCGGGTCGCCGTCCTTCTCTCTGTCTGGCTGGCCAGCGGCTGCTGGACCACCGCGCCGGCCTGGGGCGGTCACAAGGGGAATGCGCAATACAAGCAGGCCCGCAAGGCCGAGCTGAGCGGCGATCTGGACAAGGCCTACGAGCTTTACCAGGCGGCGCTGAAGGCCGAACCCGAAGACCAGACCTACATGCTGGCCGTGCGCCGCGTCCGTTTCCTCGACGGCCAGTCCCACGTCGATAAAGGCCACAAGCTGGCTGACCAGGGCAAGCTCGCCGAAGCGGCGCTGGAATTCGAGAAGGCTCTCACCATCGATCCCTCTCTGGCGATTGCCGCGGAGGATCTGCGGCGCACCCAGGAGCTGATCGCCAGAAGCAAGGAGAAAAAAAAACCCGGAACCGCTGAGGCGGTGACGAAGGCCGCAGAGCCGACGGGCCTCTCACCCCTGCTCGCCGCCAAGAAAGAAACCGAGCAGTTGCTTGAAGAGGCCCAGCCGGTGCCAACGCTGCGGCCCATCTCGACCCAGCGCATCAATCTGAAGGCCAGCAACAACAGCAAGGTGATCTTCGAGACCATCGGCAAGCTGGCCGGGATCAACGTGCTGTTCGATCCGGAAATGCAGGGCCGCCGCGTCACCATCGAGCTGAACAACGCCACGCTCCACGAATCGCTCGAGTACACGGCGGCCATCGCGAAGGCCTTCTGGAAGCCGCTGTCGTCCAACGCCATCTTCATTACCGACGACAACACGCAGAAGCGGCGCGAGTATGAGGACTATGTCGTCAAGACGTTCTATCTTACGAATGCCTACACGGCCCAGGAGTTGCAGGAAATCGCGACCGCCGTGCGCTCGGTGACGGAGATCCGCCGCGTTTACACCGTCAACTCGCTGAACGCCCTGGTGATACGCGGCACCACCGACCAGGTGGCCCTGGCGGAAAAGATCATCGACGACGTAGACAAGTCGCGCGCCGAGGTCATCGTCGACGTGCTGGTGCTCGAGACCAGCCACACCAAGACCCGCGAGTTCGGCCTCGTTCCGGTGTCCGGGGGCACCCCCGGCATCGACGTGCCGATTGGGATCAACCCTCTCAACCCGGCGGCCGGCAGCACGGGCACGCCCACGACCACGCCCTCGACGACGCCCACGACAACGCCCACCACGACACCCATCACAACGCCTTCGACAACGCCCAGCACGCCCTCCACCGGCGCCGGCGGCTCTTACGTCTTCGGCAAGACCAACATCCTCAACTTTGCGATGAACATTCCCAACGCGGAGCTGAAGGCCCTGCTCAGCACGTCCAACACCCGCGTGCTGCAATCGCCGCGCATCCGCGGCTTCGACGGCTATAAGGCCCAGCTTCGCATCGGCAGCCGCATCCCCATCGCCACCGGCAGCTTCCAGCCCGGCATCGGCGGCGTCGGCATCAACCCTCTGGTCAATACCCAGTTCAACTACCAGGATGTCGGCGTGGTGATGGACATGCTGCCGCGCGTGCATTACGGCAAAGAAGTCTCCATGCACGTGGAGCTGGAGATCTCCAACGTGGTCGACCACGTCGACATCGGCGGCATTTCGCAGCCGGTAATCGGCCAGCGCAAGATCATCCACGACATCCGCCTCAAGGAGGGCGAGGCCAGCATCATCGGCGGCCTGAACCAGACGCAAACCTCCAAGACGCTCACCGGCATCCCGGGCCTGTCGCAAATTCCCCTGCTCGGCCACCTGTTTTCCAACCAGAAGCTCGACATCTCGGACAGCGAGATTCTGCTGGTGCTGATTCCGCACGTTGTGCGCGTTCCCGATATCACCGACCTGAACCTGAGGGCCGTCAGCGCCGGCAGCGACACAACGGTGAAACTGAACTTCGCCGAGCCGGACGACGATTCGCCGGCCCTGCCGCCGGTG
>DASQHK010000656.1:0-5277 GCA_035632135.1 Bryobacterales bacterium | reverse complement strand
AGATGCGGCGATAATTGCGGTTCCGCGCCAGCAGTTGCCGGAAGGTCAGCATCGGCCGCGCTCGGTCAGGTACACTCCGGTAAAGATGACGGCGCCGCCGGCCAGCAGCAGCGCCGAGATGCGCTCCCCCAGAAAAACCGCTGCCAGAGCGGTCGCCGCCACGGGCTGCAGGTAAGAAAGCGCCGAAAGCCGCGACGCCGCCACATATCCCAGCGCGTAGTAAAAAATCAGGTAGCAAACCAGCGACGGGAAGATCCCCATATAGAGCAGCGACAGCCAGCCCGCCGCGGAGACCCGCGCGAAGGGAAACGACCAGCCTTGCAAGAGCATCACCGGCGAGAGGATCAGCGCGCCCGAGCCGAACAGGAACGTGTTGACGGTGACCGATCCGAAGCGATGGTTGACCTCCTTGCCGAGCACCGTGTAGAACGCGAAGGCCGATGCGCCCACGAAAGTGATCAGGTCGCCCGCAAGCGTGGGGCCATCGCCGGGCGGCGAGCCGGCGGGCGGCTTTTCCATGCTCAGCACGGCCACGCCGGCAAAGGCGATCAGCATGCCGCCGAGTTTTTGTGGCGTCATCCGCTCCAGCCCCCGCGCCACGGCGATCAGCAGCACCCAAATGGGCGTCATGCCGATGATCAGGGACGAATGGGCCACGCTGGTCTTGCTGAGGCCCACGATGAAGCAAAACTGGTTGATGGCCACGCCGACGAAGCCGAGAAACACCAGCGTCGGCGCGTCGCGCCAGCTCCAGCGGCGCTGGCCGCCGGTCTTCCAGAAGTAGATCGGCAGCATGCCCAGCGCCGCGATCAGCAGCCGCAGGCTGGCCGCCAGCGGGCCGGGGAATTCGCGCAGCGCGATCTTGCCAATAAAGAAATTGGCTGACCAGAAAAGCGTCATCAGCCCGACTAGCGTGTAGAGCAGCGGGGGATTGTGATGGGACCGGGAGACGCCGGCCGCGGCAACGCCCTGCTCGAGGTCAGCGCCGGCCTTCAACGGAGCGTTTCCTCTCGCACCGTGATTTGCCGGATGTAGTCGGGGTCGAGCGCGTAGCCGAAGCCGGGCTCGTCCCGCGCCTGGATCGTCCCTTGCGCCGTCACTTCGACCGGCGGAATGATGATGTCGCGCTTCCAATAGCGCCGGCTCGCCGAAACATCGCCGGGCAGCACGAAGTTTTCGAGCGTGGAGAGGGCGATGTTGTGCGCGCGGCCGATGCCGCTTTCGAGCATGCCGCCGCACCACACCGGAATGCCGCGCTCGCGGCAGGCGTCGTGCACGCGCCGCGCCTCGGCGAACCCGCCCACGCGGCCCAGCTTGATATTGATGATGCCGCACGCCCGCATCTCGATCGCCTGCTCCGCCATGTGCGCGTTGCGAATGCACTCATCGAGACAAATCGGCGTATCGAGCTGCGCCTGTAGCTTGGCGTGGTCGATGATGTCGTCGTGGGCCAGCGGCTGCTCGATCATCATCAGATAGAAAGCGTCCAGCTCCTTGAGCCGCGCGGCGTCGCCCAGCCGGTAGGCGGAGTTCGCGTCGGCCATCAGCTTGATCTCGGGAAAGCGCTCCCGCACCGCGCCCACCACCTCCACGTCCCAGCCGGGCTTGATCTTGATCTTGATGCGCTGATAGCCCGCGGCCAGCTCGCGCGCGATTTTTTCCAGCAACTGCTCGACGGAGTCCTGAATGCCGATCGAGACGCCGCAGGCGATCTCGGCCCGCGAGCCGCCGATATGCCGCCACAGCGGCTGGTTCGCCAGGCGCGCTTCCAAGTCCCACACCGCCGCTTCCAGGCCCGCCCGTGCCATCTGGTGGCCGCGGATGTGCGCCGTGCGCTCGGAAACCTCACAGGCGTTGCGCAGCTCGCGGCCGAGCACGCGCGGCGCGGCGTAATCGCGCAAAATCAGCCAGGCGGCGTCAGTCCATTCCTCGTTGTAAAACGGGTTTTCGCCGGCGGTCACTTCGCTCCAGCCGGCCGCGCCTTCGCCTTCGGCCTCCACCAGGATCATGCGGCGCTCGGTGGTGCGGCCGAAGCTGGTCTCGAAGAAATGGACGAGCGGCATGCGGATTTCGCGCAGCGTAACGCGGGAGAGTCTCATGCACGGGCCTCCGGCGGCTGCCAGGGCCCCAGCAGGAAAGCGCCGCCGTGGGGCGTGATCTCGTATCCCACCACGGTCAGGCCCTTGCCCAGCCAATGCTCGAAGCCCCCGCGCACTGCCGTCTGGATGTCGCGAGCGCGCTCAAAGTTGTTTTTCTTCGCCTCCGCGATCTCCTGCGGCACCTCGATGCGGCCTTCCACCATCAGCCGCAGCGGCCGCTTCTCATCGAGGATCGCCCTCACGCGCGGGCTCGCGATCCACCACTCGGCCACGCAGCGGTCCGTGGGCAGGCCGCCGTGCAGCGGGCTCGACGAGATGCCGTACTGGTTAGGCACGAAGCGCCGCACCACCGCCCCCAGCCGCTCGATGTTGAAGTGGGCGTTCTTGATTTCGAGCGGATCGAACGTCCACTCGATCAGATCCACCCCGCGCGCCAGCGCCTCCTGCCGCTGCGCCAGCTTCAGCTTTCTCCCGATGCCGCGATTCTGATACTCCGCGAGCACCCCCATCATGTGACTATGCAAGTAATACTTACCGCCGGGCTTCAGCCCGGGAATGGCCACGCAGAAGCCGGCCATGCGCCGGCCGTCGAACGCCCCGAACAACTGCCCGCCGATCTTAATGGCCACCACGAACATGCGCGGCGGCAGCAAATCGACATCGGCGAAGCCCCAAATGATCTTCTGCAGCCGCACCGCTTCCAGTATCTCGGCGCTTTCGTGCAGCGCGCGGATCGCGATGTCGCTCACTTTTTCTTGGCTTGCTGCCACAGCTCTTCCATCTCCTCGAGGCCGGCCTGCTGAAAGGTTTTGCCGTGCTCCTGCAGGCCCTGCTCCACGTGCGCGAAGCGCCGGCGAAATTTCTGGTTGGTCTTGCGCAGCGCCAGCTCCGGGTCGAATTTCAAGAACCGGACAATGTTCACCATCATGAACAGCAGGTCGCCCAGCTCGTCCTCCACGCGCGCGCGATCCCCCGTGCCGCTGCGCGCTTGCTCCAGCTCGCCCAGCTCCTCTTCGAGCTTCGCCAGCAGGTCTTCGAAGCGCTGCCAGTCAAAGCCCACCTGCGACGCGCGCGAGGTCAACTGGTAGGCTTCGAGCAGCGCCGGCATGGCGCGCGGCACGCCATCGAGCAGCGCCGGCGGCGACTGCGCGCCCTTCTCCTCGGCCTTCAGCTCGTTCCAGCGCTTGAGCACCTCGCCGGCGGTCGCGGCCGTCTCGTCGCCGAACACGTGCGGGTGGCGGCGGATGAGCTTGTCGCATATCCGGTCGAGCACGTCGTCGATGGTGAAGCGGCCTTCCTCGGCCGCCATCTGCGAGAAAAACACGACCTGGAGCTGCAAATCGCCGAGTTCGGCGGCCAGCTCCTGCCAGTCGCGCCGGTCGATGGCGTCGATGACCTCGTAGGTTTCTTCGAGCAGGTAGGACTTAATAGTATCAAAAGTCTGCTCGCGGTCCCAGGGGCAGCCGTTCGGCCCGCGCAGCCGCGCCATAATCCCGACAAGTTTTTGGAATTTTTCGCCCGGCATGGGAAATTTTCAATGTAGCACAGGGCGGAGAAAAGCCACCCGCGAGGCGCGCGCGGCGGTCCCGCGGAGCGCGAATCGCCGGGAGCCGCTCTATACCCGCGCCACGGCCGCGAGCTTCTGTACCGGCGGCGGAATGAGCGGCCGCCCCTGCGATCCGTTCTTCTCGCCGAACTTCACGCTCACCAGCCGCGACACGCCCGGCTCCTGCATGGTCACGCCATAGAGCGTCTGGGCCACTTCCATGGTCGTCTTGTTGTGGGTGATGAGGATGAACTGCGTCTGCTCGCTCATCTCGCGGATCAGTCGCGTGAAGCGCACGATGTTCGCTTCGTCGAGCGGCGCATCCACCTCGTCGAGGATGCAGAACGGGCTCGGCTGGTACTGGAACACGGCCATCAGCAGGGCGATCGCGCTGAGCGCCTTTTCGCCGCCCGAGAGCAGCAGCACGTTCTGCAGGCGCTTGCCCGGCGGCGAGGCCACAATGTCGATTCCGCTCTCCGCGACGTTGGTGTCGTCGGTGAGCCGCATCTCGCCGATGCCGCCGCCAAAGAGCGTCGAAAACGTTTTGCGGAAGTTGGCGTTGATCTGCTCGAAGGCCTCCAGAAATTGCTTCCGCGAAACGATGTCGATTTCGCTGATGGCCTGCTGGGTGTCGCGGATGGATTCGATCAGGTCCTGCCGCTGCGTGTCGAGAAACTCGAAGCGCTGCTGCGCCTCCTGGTATTCTTCGAGCGCCAGCACGTTGACCGGCCCCAGAGCCTCGATCTTCTCCTTAAGATGCAGATACTCCTGCTCGGCCTGCGCCAGAGCTTCCGGCGCGAGCGGGGGCTCGTCGCCGGCGGTGAGATCCGCGATCGGTCTGCCAAGCTCGTGCAGGCAGGTTTCCTCCAGGTGCTTCAGGTCGGATTGCAGGCGGACGAGCTGGATCTCGACCGCCGAGCGCCGCTCGCGGGCGGCCTCGAGATCCTGCTTGAGCGTTCGGAGCGACTCCTCGATCTCAGCCATGCGCGCGCGGCGGGCGTGCAGCGCGGCGTCCAGCTCCTGCGTCTCCCGCTCGAGTTCGCCCTGGCGCGCGGCAAGCGCCGCAATCTGCTCCGCCAGGCGCCGGTTGTCGTCGAGCAGCCGGTCGCGCTCGGCCGTCCAGGCGGCAATCTGCTGGGCGCTTTCATCCTGCCGCTGCCGCTCGGCGGCCAGCATCTGCTCCACGCGCGCCGCCGAGGCCAGCGCGGCCTTGCGCCGCTCTTCGAGGGCCGCCAGTTGCGCGCGCAGCTCGGCCTGCTCCTCCGCCGCCCGCGCGGCCTCGGCCTGGCCCTGGGCGATGGCCTCGCGCGCGGACGTGAGAGCTTCCTCCGCTTCGCGGCGCGCCGCCTCGCGCGCGCCGATCCCCGCCCGGCGCTCGTCGCGCTCGCGCCCGGCCCGCGCCGTCTCTTCCCGCAGCCGCTCCATCTCCAGCCGCGCCACCGAGAGCCGCGAGCCGGCCCGGTTCAGCCGCTCGTTGACTTGCCGCAGCTCGTGCTCGGAGGCCAGCGCGGTCTTCTCCTGCTCCTGCATCTGGGCGCGCGCGCTCTCCAGCTCTTCCGATTCCACCGCGATGCGCTTTTCCACTTCGGCCAGCGCCCCGCTTTCCGCTTCGAGCTGCTGCACGCTCGCCGC
>DASQHK010000655.1:0-5936 GCA_035632135.1 Bryobacterales bacterium | reverse complement strand
CAATCGGCCGCAGCAGGCGAGCAAAATTCGCGCGCACCATGCCTTCATCCTGGGCGTCCACGGCGGAGGCGTCCACCTGGTACATCTTTCCGTCCAGGCTCACGGCTATGCTGGTTGGATGCGGCAACGGCTCAGCTGGTTGGTCTTTGAAGTCGATGAAGCGAGGCGCCACAAAGATGAAAGCAAGGATCAGCGTAACCATGACATCGTAATGAAAGCTGCCACGGTCATACGTCCAGAACAAGTAGCCCTTGAGAATCCGCCCCATGCGCGACATGCGTTAAGTGTATAGAATCACCACCGCGCGATTCAATTCGGCGCGTACCAAAATGGCCTTTAGAATTTTTTGGGAACGATCCGCTCCGCGCCCATATACGGCCGCAGGACTTCCGGGATGAGCACGCTTCCGTCTGGCTGCTGATAGTTTTCCAGCAGAGCGAGCCATGTGCGGCCGATCGCCAGCCCGCTGCCGTTCAGCGTGTGCACAAAATCCGACTTCCCCCGCGCGTCCGGCTTGTAACGGATCTCCGCCCGCCGCGCCTGGAACGCCTCGAAGTTGCTGCAGGAGGAAATCTCCTTGAACTCGTGCAGCCCCGGCAGCCACACCTCGATGTCATACGTCTTGGCGCTCGAAAACCCCAAATCGCCCGTGCACAGCGCCACGGTGCGGTAAGGCAGGCCGAGCCTTTGCAAAATATCCTCGGCGTCGGCGGTCAGCGACTCCAGCTCGGCGTAGCTCTGCTCCGGCCGCGCAAACTTCACCAGCTCGACCTTCTGAAACTGGTGCTGCCGGATGATCCCGCGCACGTCCCGCCCGTACGATCCCGCCTCGCTGCGGAAGCAGGCGGTGAACGCCGTCAGCTTGATCGGCAGCCGCGCGGCGTCGAGCGTCTCCTTTCGATACAGATTGGTAAGAGGCACCTCGGCCGTCGGCGTCAGCCAGAAATCATGCCCTTCGCACTTGAACAGATCCGCGGCGAACTTCGGCAAATTCCCCGTCCCAAACAGGCTCGCCGAGTTCACCAGAAACGGCGGCAGCACTTCCGTGTAGCCGTGCTCGCGCGTGTGCACGTCGAGCATGAAATTTTGCAGCGCCCGCTCCAGCTTCGCCCCGAGACCCCAGTAGACCGCGAACCGCGCGCCGGTGATTTTCGCGGCGCGATCGAAATCGAGCACGCCCAGCGCCGGCCCGATGTCCCAGTGCGCCTTGGGGTCGAAGCTCATCTCCCGAGGCTTTCCCCACCGCCGCACTTCCACGTTCTGCTCTGCGCCGCTCCCCGCGGGAACCGATTCGTGCGGCACGTTCGGGATCGTCCGCAGAATCTCTTCCAGGCTCACGTCCGACTGCTTGGCCTTCTCTTCGAGCGCTTTGATCTTCTCGCCCAGCTCGCGCATCTTCGCCTGCGCGGCCGCCGTGTCGCGCCCCTCGCGCCGCGCCCGCGCGATCTCCTCGCTGCCCGCGTTGCGCTCGGCCTTCAACCGCTCCATCTCCGTGATCGCCGCCCGCCGCTCCCGGTCCGCCTCCCGGAACCGGTCGAGGCCGGTCGCCCCGCCCCGCAGCTTGAGCCGCGCTTCCACTTCGTCCAGATGGTTGCGGAGATACCCTAAGTCGAGCATAAGTCTTCAGTTTATCGGATACTGGTTTTATCGGATAATAGCTTTGCCGGATAATGAACCCGATGAAAACTACCTGCCTCGCGCTGGTTACCATCGGCCTGCTTGGCTGGGCCGGCTGCTCCCGCCCGGCCGACTCGGAGGAGGCGGTGCGCGCCGCCCTCGAGCGCTATCTCTCCTCGCGGCCCAACCTCAACATGGGCGGCATGGATATGCAGATCGGCGCCATTACCTTCCGCGCCGACAGCGCCGAGGCCGACGTGACCTTCCGCGCCCGCAACGATTCCAAGGCCGTCATGTCGATGCACTACCAACTGCGCCGCCGCAGCACTGGCTGGGAAGTCGAGCCGCAAACCGGCGGCCACGGCGCGATGCTGCCGCCAGGCTCCTCCGGCCCTTCGGGCCAAACACCGGAGATGCCGCCCGGCCACCCTTCGGTCGGCGCCCCGCCGCCGGCCGGTGAGCTGCCGCCGGGGCATCCGCCGGTAAAATCGCAGTAGCGTATCCGCTCACTCCATGCCATCCATCGCTATTCTCGGTGGCGGACCAGCCGGCGCTTTCGCCGGGGAGAAACTGGCCGCAGCCGGCTTTCCCGTCACCGTCATCGATGAAAAGCTCGCCTGGGAAAAACCCTGCGGCGGCGGCCTCACGGCCAAGGCCCTCGAGCGATATCCGTTTCTGGCGGACTCCGCCGTCCCCAAACGCCTGGTCGATCGCGCCGTGCTGGTGGCCTCGAATGGCGCGCGCGCCACGCTGCGCCTGCGCAGCCCCATCGCCATCTACGCGCGGCAGGTTTTGAACGGCCTGCTGCTCGACCGCGCCCGCCGCGCCGGCGCCGCCATCATCCAGGATCGCGTCATCCGCGCCGAGCGCCGCGGCGAGATGTGGCGCCTTACCGGCAAGCGCGGCGAATACGAGGCGGATTTCTGCGTCGCCGCCACCGGCGCCCGCAACCCCCTGCGCCAGATGGGAACCGCGCTCGGCCGCCGTGATGCCTATGTCGCCCTCGGCTACTACGTCCCCGGCTCTCTCGACCACCTGGAGGTCCAGTTCCTCCACCGCTTCGAGGGCTACTTGTGGATCTTTCCCCGCCCCGACCATCTCTCCGTCGGCATCTGCGGCAAGCTCGCCTCCGACGCCACGCCCCGCCTGCGCCGCCTCGTCGAAGACTATATGTCGCAGCACGATTTACCCATCGCCGGCTCGCGCTTCTACTGCCATCTGCTGCCGTCGCTCGCCCCCTCGAGCTTCGCCTCGAACCGCGTCGCAGGCCCCGGCTGGGCCGCCGCCGGCGATGCCGCCGGCTTGGTCGATCCGCTCACCGGCGAGGGCCTTTACTACGCGCTCCGCTCCGCCGACCTCCTCGCCGCCTGCCTCTGCGAAAACGCCATCGCCGACTATCCGCGCCGCCTGCGCGCCGACCTGATGGACGACCTCCAGTTCGGCTCGCGCCTCACCGGGCGCTTCTACCGAGGCCGTTTCCTGCTCGGCTCCGCCACCAAGCGCATGGTCCAGCTCACCCGCCGCAGCCCCACATTTGCGAGCCTGATGCAGGACCTCTTCGCCGGCAGTCAGACCTACCTCGGCCTTAAGTCCCGCCTCTGGCGCCAGCTCGGCATCACGCTCTGGGAAATCGCCGCGAGCTTCAGCCGCACCCGTTCCGCCGACTCCCCCGCGAATTCCAATGACCCGCTCCAAATCTCGCGCCCTGTTTGAGAAGGCCCAAACGCTCATGCCCGGCGGCGTCAACTCGCCCGTCCGCGCCTTCCGCTCCGTCGGCGGCGACCCCGTCTTTATCGCCCGCGGCGAAGGCGCCCGCCTCTTCGACGCCGATGGCAACCAGTACATCGACTACTGCTGCTCCTGGGGCCCGCTCCTGCTCGGCCACCGTTACCCGGCGGTCATCGAGGCGCTCCGAGGCGCGCTCGACATCGGCACCAGCTTCGGCGCACCCACCGAACTCGAAGTCCAGTTCACCGCGCTGCTCCAGCAGGCGCTGCCCTCCCTCGAGCTGGTCCGCCTGGTCAGCTCCGGCACCGAAGCCACCATGAGCGCCATCCGCGTGGCGCGGGGCTTCACCGGCCGCGATCTCATCGTCAAATTTGAGGGCTGCTATCACGGCCACGTGGATTCGCTGCTCGTCAAGGCCGGCTCGGGCCTCGCCACCTTCGGCCTTCCGGATTCGGTCGGCGTCCCGGCTGCGTTCTCGGCCACGACCATCGCCCTGCCCTTCAATTCCCCGGAAGCCGTCGAAGAGACCTTCCGCCGCCACGGCGGCCGCATTGCGGCGCTGATCGTCGAGCCGGTCGTTGGCAACATGGGCTGCGTCCCGCCGGCCCCGGGCTTCCTCGAGCTGCTCCGCCGCCTGACCCAGCAGCACGGTGCGCTGCTCATCTTCGATGAAGTTATCACCGGCTTCCGGCTGGGGTGGTCGGGCGCGCAGCAGCGCTACGGCATCCGCCCCGATCTCACCACCCTCGGCAAGGTCATCGGCGGCGGGCTCCCCATCGGCGCCTACGGAGGCCGCGCCGACGTCATGAGCCGCGTCGCCCCGCTCGGCCCCGTGTATCAGGCCGGCACGCTCTCCGGCAATCCGCTGGCCGTCGCCGGCGGGCTCGCCATGCTGCGGACGCTGCGCGACCACCCCGAAATCTACGGCCAGCTCGAGCGCCGCGCCGCCCGCCTGTGCGACGGCATCGCCCAAGCCGCCCGCGCCGCCTCGCGCCCGCTCGCCATCAACCGCGTGGCTTCGATGTTTACTTTCTTCTTTCAGCCCGGCCCGGTCACCGATTACGAATCGGCCAAGCGCAGCGACACCGCGGCCTACGCGGCGTTTTTCCGCGCCATGCTCGACCGAGGTGTCTACCTGCCGCCCTCGCAGTTCGAGACGGCCTTCCTCTCCGCCGCTCACAGCGATGAAGATATTAGTAATACGGTTGAAGCGGCCGCCGCCGCGTGGCGCGCCACAGCGCCCGCCCCGCCAGCGCCAGGATGAGCAGGAACCCCGCCGCGCTCGCGCCCGTCACCACCGCCCGCTTTTCCGGCGAAAGATATTGCACCGGCAGCGTCTCCGGAGCCGGCCCCGTCACCAATACCGACTCCATCTCCACGTGGCGCCGGCGCTGGCTCTTCTCTCCGTTATCGATCACCACCACGTACTGCCCTGGCTCCGCCAGCCGCGCCTGTAGCATCCCCTCCGCGCGATAGCGGGTGGCGCCAATCTCCTGGTGCGGCTGGTTGTCGCGGAACCGCCGGAATTCCCCCTCGGCCATCACCGCCACGCGGACCCCCGGCGAGGGGCGCCGCCCGCGCGCCTCGAAGCGCACCTCCAGCCGCGCGTCCTTCTCCTTCACCGGAAACTCGAAGTACCGCCACTCCCCCGGATCAATGTCGAAGCTGTAGGTAAGTTCCTCCCGGTGCTGCGCCGCCGCTGCCGCTCGAGCCGCCGGTCCCCCCGCCAGTAAAATCGCCAGGACCGCCAGCGCCGCGCCGTGTGCCGCCTGCCGCCATCGCATATACTGAGATTGTATGCTGTCCGCCGCCGCTGAGTCCGCTGCCGGCTCCGCCCGGGCCTTCCGCTGGCAGCGCGCCGTCGAGTGGGCCGCGGCCCTCGCCCTGGCCGCCCTCTGGTTCTCCGCCGGCCTTTGGAAGCTCAGCGACGTCACCGGCTGGCAGCTCAAGCTCACCCAACTCCTCGTGCCGAAATCGCTCAGCCTCGCTGGCGCGCTTTCCTTCGGCACGGCGGAAACCTTTGCCGGGGTCCTGCTGCTGCTCCCGCAATGGCGCCGCTGGGGCTCCTGGCTCTCCGTTTTTCTGCTTTCCGCCTTTATGGCCTACATCGGCGTCCACTACCACGCGCTCACCGGCGCTGACTGTAGCTGCTTCCCATGGCTCAAGCGCGCCATCGGCCCGATGTTCTTCGTCGAGGATGCCGCCCTGCTCGCGCTGGCGGTGCTGGCCGGCCTGTGGTCTTCTCCCCCGCGCGCCCCGCGCCGCGCCGCCGTCGTTTTGGTCGCCGTGCTCGCGCTGGCCGCCGGCCTTTACGCTTCGGGCCGCAACCGAGGCGAGGGCGCGCCCGGCCCCGCCACCATCACCGCCGACGGCAAGCCGTTCTCCCTGCACGAAGGCCGCGTACTGCTGTTCTTCTTCAACCCCTATTGCCCCCACTGTTTCCAGGCCGCCCAGAATATGGCTCGCTTTAACTGGCAGGCCTCCATCGTCGCCCTTCCCACGCAGGCCCCGGAACAAAGCCCCGGCTTCTTCCAGTCCGCCGGCATGGCCGGCGTGCACCTCTCTGCCGACACCGATCAGCTCCGCCAGTT
>DASQHK010000654.1:0-3617 GCA_035632135.1 Bryobacterales bacterium | reverse complement strand
CATACACAAACAGCGGCTGCCGGTGTTTCTGCGGCACGTGTACCTGGAGCGCATCCCCGACAACGGCAGCCGCGAGTGGAAGCAACTGCAAGCCCGCGCGCAGAAGGGCGGCTTCATGGTGCCCGGCCGGCCCATGTAAGCGCGGCGGGCTGCGCCACGCGCTTGGCGCGGCGGGCCGCGGCGGACGCCCGTCAGGCGGCGTCCCGGATTTGCAGCACAAGCGTCTTGCCGAGGGCGCGGAGGGCTTGCTCGATCTGATCGAGGCGCGAGGCGTGGTTGAGATCGAGGAGCCGGTCCACTTGCGACTTCTGCCAGCCGAGTCGGCGCGCGAGATCGGCCTTGCGAAGGCCAGCCTTGCGCATCGCGCTGTAGAGGGCAACCTTGGCTTCGCTGAGCGCCGGGAGTCGCACCAGCGGCATGCGGCGGCTGCGCGGGCGGCTGGGCGCCGGGATGTCGAGGCGCTTGTCCATGTAAATGGAGAGAGCGGCTTCCAGGGCCTCGGGCGCCCGGCGAAGGGCCTCCGCGCGGTTCCTTCCAAAAGTGATGGCTTCCGGGATGTCGGGGAAGGTAACCAGCAGCGTATTGTTGTCGTCCCGCCGCAGCCTGACCGGATATTGGAACATGTGAGTTCTCCTACTTGCACTGCCTGGTTGTCACGATCCATTCGTACACACTTGTGTGTACGATTGCAAGTTCGCGGGGACGCGCGGCGGGGTGAGGCAGCACGGGTCATGGGGAGGCGAGTTCGAGGACGGGGTCGGGGGCGGCGCTGGGGGAGGTTTGGAACTGGCGCAGCAGCCTGTGGTCGGGGACGGAAATCACGTAGACGGTGTCCTGCTCTTCGGCGGAGGCGTAGGCGCGCTGGCCGTCGGGGGAGAGGGAGATTGACACGGGCGAGTTGGGCAGCGGGACAGCGGCCAGGACGCGGCGGGCGGCGGGGTCGGCGAATTCCACTTTTTTATCGTGCATGCAGGCATAGACAAGCTCGCGACCGTCAGGAGTGAGGGCGATGCGGACGGGGCCGCGGGCTGTGGCGATGGAGCCGGCGTTCTCGCGCTTGGCGGTGTCGATGATCGTGAGGCTGGCGCTCTCGCGGTTGCAGACGTAGAGGAAGCGGCCGTCGCGCGAGAGCACGCTGCCCTCGGGGCGCTGGCCGGCGGGGATGAGCTGGACTTTGCCCGAGATCACATCGATGGCGGAGACGTTGGCCGAGCCGCTGTTGCTGACGAAGGCCCAGCGCGCGCCGGGTCCCCAGGTGACCATGTGCGAGGTCTGGCCGCGCGTGGGATAGGTCTGGACGACGGCGCGGCGGCGGGTGTCGATGAGGATCAACTCTTGTTCGGGCAGCTCGGCGGTGACGGCGAGGGCGCCGGACTTCGCGTCGAGTGACAGGCCATGCGGGCGGCGGAAGCGGCCGAGAGAAATGCGGGCGACCTCCTGGTGCAGCGCGAGATCAACGACCGAGATGGTGTTGCCGCCCTCGCCGGGCTGCTCGATGCGCATGGTTCCGTTGTTGGAGATATAGACGAAGCGGCGGTCGGGCGAGATAACCATTTCGTGCGGATGCTCGCCGACGGGGACGTCGAGCTGGTGGCGGCCGTCGAGCGAGTAGAAGCCGAGGGAGCTGAAAGACTTGTGCAGCACCAACAGGACAGACTCGCCGTGGAGCGCGGAGGCGGCCAGCAGGAGCGGGAGCAGCAGGCGCAGCACGTCAACCGCCGGCCTTGCGGTACATGGCGCGGATGGAGGAGGCGTTGGACTGGGGACTGGCGGCGAAGTTGCCGTGGCGGGAGAGATCGATCGTTTGGACCAGCTCGTCGGCGGACTTGCCGGCGCGGCGGCCGGCGAGAACCTGATCCCACATGTCTTGCAAGTAGGCTTGCTGCCGCAGTAGAGTATCAGTAGTTCCTAGCGAGCCGTGGCCGGGGACGACGGTGGTCACGTCCCAGCGGGCCATTTCGCCGAGGGCGCGGGCCCAGTGGGGGTGGTCGGCGTCGGGGTCGGCGGCGTTGTTGCCGGAGGTCCAGTTGACGCAGAGGTCGCCGGTGAACAGGATTTTTTCCTTGGGGAGATAGGCCACGGTATCGCCCTTGGTGTGGCCAGGGCCCATGCGCTTAAGCTCGACGCGATGCTCGCCGTCGTCGAAAGCCATGGCGTCGCCAAAGACGACGGTGGGGTGCTCGAGGCGATAGGGCTTAAGGCTGAACTCGCCGGTGGCGGTGTTTTTGTCCCAGCCGGCCTGGCCCTTGGAGCGGGACTCGGCGGCGCAATCCTGGGAGCAGACGACGGCGGCGCCGGCATCAACGAAGAGGCTGTTGCCGTAGGCGTGGTCGCCGTGATAGTGGGTGTCGAAGAGGAAGCGGATGGGCTTGCTGGTGGTTTTGCGGATTTCGGGGAGGATTTCGCGGGCGCCCCAGGGGAAATTGGCGTCGATGACAAAAACATAATCGCGGAAAATGATCCAGCCGCAGTTGGCGGGCTGGTTGCGGGCGCGGTCTCCCTGGCGGAACCAGACGCCGGGAGCGAGTTCGTGGACGGCGCTGGTTTGGGAGGGGGCGCGGCGGAGGGCGGCGCCGAGGAGGAGGGCGAAGGCGGCGAACAGGGCAAGGCGTCGCATGGCGGGGATAGGGTAGCACGGGAACGGAGAGAACGGCGCGGAGGGGCGGCGTGGGCGGTGGCGGCGGCCGGTGGGTTCGTTTCGCAAAAAACAGAACTGGCAGACGGCGTGGAGCGGGCCGCGCGCCCGGAGGCCGGACGGGAGCGGGAGGATTTCGAGGAGGCGGGAGCGCGCGGGGGCGCGGTGGTGGGCGGGGCGACGGAAGGCAGCGGGGGGCCGGGCGAGGCGGAAGGATCGGGCGGCCGGGCGGCGCGCTCGGCTTGCAGGCGCTGGAACTCGCGCAGAGCGCGATAGAAGGAGCGCTCGATGGAGGTGTGGTAGCGGTCGAGGAGGCTGAGATCGTGCAAGGCGCCGCCGACGCTGAGCACGTGGCCGAACTCGAAGGTGCGGTTGACGTCGGTGAATCGCGCGCGGACGCGATCCTGACTTTCGAGGTGGCGGACATCGAGATAGCCTTTTTCGGCGCGGCGAGCGCGGCGGGTGCGCCAAGCGGCGTCGACGATCTCGTGAAAGACGACGTTTTCGACGGGGCCGACGGGCTGGAGGTGGCGGCGGAGTTCCTGGAGGAGGCGGTGGAATTGCGGCCGACTCTCGCCCATGATGACGGTTTGGTCGGCGGTGAGTCCGTGCTTGAGGGCGTTGCGGCTGGAGGCGGCGCGGCCGGCGGCGGTGCGCGGGCCGGTGGACTTGCGGGCGTTGCGGCGGTTGGCCGCGCGGCGGGCGGGGGAAGACATAGATTACGGCTCCTTTGGGAATTGCGAATTGAGAGCGAATTGAGAAAAGGAAGAAATTAAGAGTGGAGGAGGGAATAATTCGCTACTTATAGGATAACTCGGGGAGGAAGGGAGGGAAGGGGCCTGGGGGGTGCGCGACATAAGAATGGACGGTCTGCGAGTTGGGCTGGAATTGCGCCTTCTCTGAGTATATGCATATACTCAGAAGAGGAGGTGCCTTGTGTCTCAGTCTCTCGCCGACCTGGAGGCCGCACGCGCCAAGCTTT
>DASQHK010000653.1:0-9773 GCA_035632135.1 Bryobacterales bacterium | reverse complement strand
CAGCAATCCGAAGACCGGATAGAGTATGCCGGCGGCGATCGGCACGCCCAGGCTGTTGTAGACGAACGCGAAGAAGAGATTCTGCCGGATGTTGCGCATGGTGGCGCGGCTCAGCCGGCGGGCGCGCGCGATGCCGCGCAGGTCGCCTTTCACCAGGGTGACGCCGGCCGACTCGATGGCGATGTCCGTGCCGGTTCCCATGGCGATGCCGACGTCGGCCTGCGCGAGCGCCGGGGCGTCGTTGATGCCGTCGCCGGCCATGGCGACGACGTGTCCGGCAGCCTGGAGCCGCTTGACGATCGTGCCTTTCTGTTCCGGCAGCACTTCTGCCTCAAAGTCGTCAATGCCCAGTTCGCTCGCCACGGCAGCGGCGGTCGTCCGGCTGTCGCCGGTGAGCATCAGAAGGCGAACCTTGTCGGCGTGCAGCATCTGGATTGCCTCCCGGGTCGAGTCCTTTACCGGGTCGGCGACGCCGAGCAGGCCGGCGAGCTTTCCGTCGACGGCGACAAACATCACGGTTTGACCGCCTTGGCGCAGCACCTCGGCCCGGTCCGTTTGACGCCGGTGCGCGGGAACGCCCAATTCCTCGAGAAGGCTGTGGTTCCCGAGCGCGACCGTACGGCCCTCCACGGTTCCCACGACGCCTTTGCCCGTGCTCGATCGGAAGCCGGCCACCGGGGCGAGCTGGAGGTTTTTCTCCAGCGCTCCGGCGACGACGGCCTCCGCCAGGGGATGCTCGCTCGCCCGCTCCAGGCTCGCCGCCAGGCGCAGCAGCTCGGCCGTCTTCGGCTCCCAGTCACCCACGCCTTCCACCGTCCTCAGCCGCGGCTTGCCCTCCGTGAGCGTGCCGGTCTTGTCCACGAGGATGGTGTCCACTTTTTCCAGCACCTCCAGCGCCTCGGCGTTCTTGATGAGTACGCCGGTGGTCGCGCCGCGGCCGATTCCCACCATGATGGACATGGGCGTGGCCAGCCCGAGCGCGCAGGGGCAGGCGATGATCAGCACTGCCACCGCGTTGACCAGCGCATTGGCCAGCCGCGGCTCAGGACCGGCGAAGCTCCAGACCACGAACGTGACCACGGCGATCCCGACCACGGCAGGCACGAAGTACTGCGCGACGCGGTCGGCCAGGCGCTGGATCGGCGCGCGGCTGCGCTGTGCCTCGCTCACCAGGCGAACAATCTGGGCGAGCAGCGTATCCGCACCCACGCGCTCGGCTTGCAGGATGAAGCTGCCGCGAGCGTTCACCGTGGCGCCGGTGACGCGGTCGCCCGGGCCTTTCTCGGCGGGAACCGGCTCGCCCGTGACCATCGATTCATCGACCGCAGCGGAGCCCTCGAGCACGCGGCCATCGACCGGAACTTTCTCGCCCGGCCGGACACGCAGCCGGTCGCCGGGTCTTACTTGCTCCAGAGGAACATCGTGCTCCGAGCCGTCCGGCTCAACCAGGCGCGCCGTCTTAGGAGCCAGGCCGAGCAGAGCTTTGATGGCCGCCGAGGTCCGGCGGCGGGCGCGCAGCTCCAGCACCTGGCCCAGCAGCACCAGCACGGTGATGGCTGCCGCCGCCTCGAAATAAACGGCCACCTCGCCGTGAGGGCCGCGGAACGAACGCGGGAAAATGCCAGGGACGAGCGTGGCCACCAGACTGTATGAGTAGGCAGTACCAGTGCCTAGGGCGATCAGCGTGAACATGTTCAGGCTGCGGTTCACCAGGGATTGCCAGCCGCGCTCGAAAAACGGCCAGCCGCCCCAGGCGACCGCCGGCGTGGCCAGAGCGAGCTGGACCCAGGCAGACAGGTGGCCGAAAGCCATCGACGCCACCAACGGCGCCGTCAGCGCCGCGCCGGCCCAGAATCGGCGCGTCATCGACACCAGCTCGGGGTCGGGCTCTTCCAAGCCGGTCGCGGTGCGTGGCTCGAGCGCCATGCCGCAAATGGGGCACGCCCCCGGCCCGGGACGCACCACTTCGGGGTGCATGGGGCAGGTGTACTCCGCCGCCGCGGGTGGTGGGGTTGCGGGAAGGGCCGCCGGCGCCGCGGCCGGAGTTATCGAGACGGCAGCGGGCGCTTCCTTCTGCGCCCGGAATTTCTCCAGGCAGTGGCGGCTGCAAAAGTAGTATGTCTGGCCGTTGTGCTCGTATTTTCCGGCCGCCGTGGCGGGGTCCACGTCCATGCCGCAGATGGGGTCCTTGACCGTTTTCTTGCCGGGGCCCTGGAGAATCGTCATCGGGATGATTGCCGCGCGATAACTGTTAATTGGATGTTAACACACGCGCTGAGGGCTTGGTTCGAGGCGCGACTTTCGATATACAGTTGGGTTCCAGAAAACAGGCCATGAGGATTCGCATCGAGCGGTGGCATCGCGGGTGGAAGGTGCTGGCGGCGGTGTGCGCGGCGGCGATTCCGGCGCTCTGGGCGTACAGCTTGGGTCCCGACCCGTTCAAGACCGGCGGGCCGTTTCCGGGCGAGGGGGTGTGCTCCGAATCGGGCTGCCACACCGGAGCTGGGCTGAACAAGGGTCCGGGCAGCATCACCATCTCGGTGCAGCCATACCAACCCGGCCAGACGCAAACGATCACCGTTAGCGTCTCCGATCCCAATCAGCGGCGATGGGGATTCCAACTTACCGCGCGGCCGGCCAATGCCCTTACGTCCGGGGCGGGCAGCTTCCAGCCGGTCGATAGCAACGTGCAGGTAATTTGCAGCAACAACTTTCCTGCGCCGTGCTCTCCCGGAACCTCCCAGTTTGCCGAGCACAGCTCAGCGCCGTTCACGGCAGTCGGTGCGGGGTTTACCTTTTCCTTGGCCTGGACCGCGCCCAGCAGCGACGTCGGCCCCATCGTTTTTGCGGCCGCCGGCAACGCCGCCAACGGCGACGGCAACAACACCGGCGACAACATCTACACCACTACCGTTACCGTCACGGCTTGTCCATCCACAGGCGGGCCGCCGCCTCAGATCAGCGAGGGCGGCATCGTCGGCGCGGGAGCCAGCGTCCCCCCGGTGACGCAGATCTCCCCCAACGGCCTGATCAGTATCTACGGCCGGAACTTCGCCCCGGCAGGCACGTTCCGGTCGGTTGCCAGCAGCGACCTTGTGCGCGGACAACTGCCTGCCAGCCTGGCTTGCGCCTGCGTCCGGATCAACAACCAGCCCGCCTCGATGTTTTTTGTTTCGCCCGGCCAGATCAACGTGCAGGCGCCTTCGCTTTCCGGCACGGGTTCCATGCCGGTGCAGGTGATCACGGGCTGCGGCAGCAGCACCGAAAATACTAGTAATACTCAGGGCGTCACCATCCAGGCCGCCTCGCCTGAGTTTTTCTTCTTCAAGCAGAACGCGGGCGGCAAGAACCCCATCGCGGCCACCAACGCTCTCACCGGCGCGCCGCTCGGCGATCCGGCCGTGCTCGGAAGCAGCTTCACCCCGGCCAAGCCCGACAGCTACGTGACGCTTTACTCGACGGGCCTGGGCGCCACCAATCCCGCCTTTCCGGCAGGTGCGCTCCCGGACAAGATCGCCTCGACGGCCAACAAGGTCTCGGTTTCGCTCAACGGCACGGTGCTGGCCGATAGCGACGTGCTCTACGCCGGCGTGGCGCCGGGCTTCGCCGGACTGTATCAGATCAACATCCATGTCCCGGCAAGCATGCCCGATGGCAATCTGCCCCTCTCGGCCAGCGTCGCCGGCGTCTCGACCCCGCCAGGAGCGTTCCTCACGGTGAAGAAGTAGGGCCGCGGTTGGTGTAAAATAGAATAGTCTCTTCCGTCTGTTCAATGCGGCCGGCGCGGTTGCTCCTAGCCACGGCCGCCGCAGCGGCGGTTCTGGCTGCTGCGGACGGGGTCCCCAGTCCCGAGGACCCGCGAATCAATGTGGGCGGGGTGGTCAACGCTGCCAGCAGCCTGCCTGCTCCGGATAACTATGTCTCGCCCGGAGCGATCATCTCCATCTATGGCACGGGCCTCTCGAATGTGACGCAGGCAGTCACCGTGGCGGACCTGGTGGGCGGCGCGCTTCCTAAGACGCTTTCCGGAGTCCAGGTCTCCGTTGGCGGCCTGAACGCGCCCTTGTTCTTTGTCTCGCCCCTGCAGATCAACGCGCAGATGCCGGGCGAAACCCAGCTACAGCCGGGGATGTGGCCCTTGACGGTGCGGCTCGTCGATCTCGAATCGAGCGTCCAGGTGGAGGTGCGGGCCTACTCGCCCGGCTTGTTCAGCGTCGCCCGGCATGCGGATGGGACCCTGGTCAGCCGCGATGCTCCGGGCCGGCCCGGCGAGTTTCTCCTGTTTTTTGGCACCGGATTTGGGCCGACGGTTCCATCTTTCTTCGCCGGCCAGCTCGCCCCTCCCGGCCCCACCTGGATGGTTTCCTTTGTGCAAGCAGCCATTGGGGGCATACCACTGCCACCCGGCGGGATCTATTACTCCGGGCTCTGCCCCAGCTTCGCCGGGCTGTATCAGTTCAACCTGCAGATTCCCCCTGCCGCGCCCTCGGGCGATCTGGAAGTGCGGGTCCAGGTGGCGGGCAAATGGTCGCAGCCGGGCGTGCGCATTCCCGTCGCGCCGTGAGCAATTCATCGAAACTTGCGGCGCTTCCGGCGCATTTGTATAAGTGAGAGGCCTGGAAACGGTTGCCGGCTGCGCGGCGGCCATCCAAACAATTGCAGCCGCGAACGATTTTCGGTGGCCCTCGCGCCGCAGGTCGGCTAGAATCAAAACAGGAGAGGTTTCTATGCGAACTCCGCACGTGATCGCCCTGGCGCTGATGGCGGCAACCTGGGCCTGGGGGCAATCCCGGACCCCGGCGGAGCAGCCGGCCGCGGAATGGCGCAAGGCGCCGGCCGCCGAGAGCAAATCCGGCGACAGCGGCGAGTATGTCGTAAAAGCAGGTACGCGCATTCCGCTGGCGCTCATCAACAGCGTGAGCACCAAGCACGCCGCCCCTGGCGACCACGTTTACCTGGAGTCGGTCTTCCCCATCGTCGTGGATGCGAAGATCGTGATCCCGCCGGGCACTTACATTTCCGGCACCGTGACGCAGGTGAAACGGCCGGGCCGGGTGAAAGGGCGCGGGGAGCTTTACATCCGCTTCGATTCCATGATCCTGCCCAACGGGGTGACGCGCGACTTCCGCTCGCGGGTGGGCGGCATTGACGGTCGCGCTTCCGAAGACCTGGATCGCAAGGAAGGCAAGATCACCAGCGAGGGCAACAAGGGCGGCGACGTGCGCACCGTAGCCGAGGTGGGAGCCGCCGGCGCCACCATTGGCGCCATTGCCGGCTCTTCGGCCGGGCACTCGGGCCTGGGCGCCGGAGCGGGCGCTGCCGCCGGCGCCGCCGCGGGCCTCGCCGCCGTGCTGCTGTCGCGCGGGCCCGACGCCATGCTCTCCAAGGGCACCCAGCTTGATATGGTCCTCGACCGCGACCTGTCGTTCACCACGGCGGAGCTGAATTTCTCCAACGCCCCACAGCGCGTCACCGTCGACACCGGCGGCGGGCCGGTTTCCCAGAAGGACCGCCGCGACGATTCCCGGCTCGGCCGGCGATTCCCTTACTGACCGCGCGGTGGCCGGCCTGCGCCAGTTCTACCGCGTCCTCCATCGCCGCTTCGGGCCGCAGCACTGGTGGCCCGGCGAGACGGCCTTCGAGATCGTGGTCGGCGCGATCCTGACGCAAAACACCGGCTGGGCTAACGTCGAAAAAGCCATCGCCAACCTGAAGCGCGCCGGCGCGCTCACCATCGACGCCATGGAGGCCTTGCCCGAAAACGACCTGGCCGGGCTCATCCGCCCTTCCGGCTACTACAACCAAAAGGCCAAGAAGCTGAAGGCCTTCCTCGCGTATCTGCGCCGCCACCATCATGGCTCCCTGGAGCGCATGTTCCGCACCCCGACGGAACGGTTGCGCCAGGAGTTGCTCGCCATCCACGGCATCGGCGAGGAGACCGCCGACTCGATGCTGCTCTACGGCGGCAGCCACCCGGTCTTCGTCGTGGACGCTTACACGCGCCGTATCCTCGAGCGGCACCGGCTAATACCTGCCGGCGCTTCCTACGGCGAGATCCAGCGGCTTTTCTACGGCAAAATCCCCGCCAGCGCCCCGGTATATAATGAATTTCACGCGCTGCTGGTCCAGACCGGCAAGCAGCATTGCTTGCGAACGAACCCGCGGTGCGCGGGATGCCCCTTGGAGGCGTTTCCTCACTGGGTTGATTAGCTGGGTTGATTAGCTGGGTTCATTAGCGGCGGACCCGGCGGCGGAACAGGCTCATGGATCGCAAGGCCCAAAAACGGCGGTGGTACCTGTTTGGCTCGAGCCTGCTGCTGCTCGCGCTGATGACCATCGTGTTCTGGCAGACCTCGCTCTCGTTCGGCGAGTTCCGGCCCGACGACGTGCAGCAGACCGTGGTGCTTTGGGGCATCTCGACCCTGGTGTTCCTCGGCATGATCACGCTGGGGTTCATGCTGTCTCGCCACGTGATCAAGCTGTACATCGAGCGGCGCCGCAACCGCCTGGGGTCCCGCATCAAGACCAACCTGGTGGCCGGCGCGGTGGCGCTCACCACCCTGCCGGTCGTCTTCCTGTTTATCTTTTCGTTTAGCGTTCTGAACCGCACCCTGGATAAGTGGTTCAACCAGCCGATCGAGCAACTGCAGAAGGATTCCCTCGCCATCAATGAGCGGCTCAAGGACGCGGCGCGGGATCGCACCGAAACGCTGGCCGAGTGGATCGCTTCCATGCCCGAGGTGAGCGCCGCGCTCGAAGGCCGCCAGGGCGCCGGCCTCGAGAAGACGTTCCGGCAATTCGCCCTGGCGCACGACCTCTCTTACATCGCAGTTGGCGCCTCGAGCGGGCAGTCGCCGCTGGTCGAATATGCCGCCAAGCCGGCGCTGGCGGGAATGTGGCGGAAGCTGCCCAGGCTCGAATCGCAGCCCGAGATGGCGCACAGCGCGCTGTTTGGCGGCGGCGCGCAGGACGTGGTGCTGGCGCCGCGGCCCGTCGGCCGCCTGGGATGGGTGGTCGCCGGATGGCAGATGCCGGAAGGCTTTGTGGCCAAGCAGCAGGCCGTCGAAGCCCGCTACCGGTCGTACCAGGAACAGGCGCGGCACTGGCGATTCATGCGCTATTTCTACGTAGGGATGCTGTCGCTGATCACGCTCTTCATTTTGTTCGTGGCCACCTGGATCGCGCTGTTCCTCTCCAAGCAGATCGTGGCGCCGATCGAAGCCCTGGTGCAAGCCACGGCCCAGGTGTCGAGCGGGCGCCTCGATTACCGCATCGAAACGCGCGCCATTGACGAACTCGGCTTGCTGGTCCGCTCGTTCAACCAGATGACCGAACAGCTCGAGCACAGCCGCGATGAACTCGATGCGCGGCGCCGCTACACGGAGGCGATCCTCGAAAGCATTCCCACCGGCGTGATCTCGCTTTCCGCGAGCGGTGAGATCCTGCGCGTGAATCCCTCGCTGGGGCGCATTTTCACGCCCGAGCGGGCGGCGCCGGCGCGCTGGCTCGAAGACCTGTTCTCGCCCGAGGACGCGGCGCAGGTGCGGCGGCTCATCCGGCGGGCGGCCCGCACCGGCCTCGCCACCGGATCGCTCGATTTGACCTCCGGCGGCCCCACGCAGCACCTCGCGGTGACCGTCTCGGCGCTCGAGCAGGACGGGCGCTCGGAGCAATCGGGCGTGCCGCGCGGCTGCGTCATCGTGCTCGAAGACATGAGCGAGCTGCTGCGAGCGCAAAAATCGGCGGCCTGGCAGGAAGTCGCCCAGCGCGTGGCCCACGAGATCAAGAACCCCTTGACGCCCATCGCGCTTTCGGCCGAGCGCATGAGCCGCCTGTTGGCCCGCTACGGGGCCAGCCAGGACGCGCGCACCCGGCTCGATCTCGAGCGCCTGCTGCACAACTGCGCCGCCACCGTCACCCGTGAGATCGAAACGCTGAAAACTCTGGTCGACGAGTTCTCCCAGTTCGCCCGCTTCCCCACCGCCCGGCCCGAGCCCGGCGATTTGAATGAAGTGGTTGAGGCGGCCCTCGACACTTACAACGGCCGCTTGCAAGGCCTGCGCGTGCGGAAGCAATTGACGCCGGGCTTGCCGCTCGTTTCCGTGGACCCGGAGCAGTTCCGGCGGGCGATTGTAAACCTGGTCGACAATGCCATCGAGGCCATCGAGGCCGATCCGGCCCACTCCGGAAACGAGATCGTTATCTCCACGGCGTCGGGCGCCGGCGGCGATACCGTCGAGCTGACGGTGTCCGATGCGGGGCAGGGCATTGCTCCGGAGGACCGCGAGAAGCTTTTCCTGCCCTACTTTTCGACCCGCCAGCGCGGTACCGGCCTCGGGCTGGCCATTGTGAGCCGCATCGTGGCCGAGCACAAGGGGAGCATTCGCGTCGAGGACAACCGGCCGCGCGGGGCGAAGTTCATCGTCGAGATTCCCGCAGTCGAGGCGAAGGCGATGGCGGAGCTGGCGGGAGACTGATCCCTCAATCGTGAATGGTCTGTCCGTGAAAAAGAACTGGGTCTTAGTCGTAGATGATGAGCCGGGCATCCGCGAGTCGCTCGGCGGCGTGCTCGAAGACGAGGGCTACGGCGTGCGCGCCGTGGCCTCCGGCGAGGAGGCGCTGGCGCAGCTCTCCGCCCGCACCTATCCCGTCGTCCTGCTCGACATCTGGCTGCCCGGCATGGACGGCCTGGACGTGCTGGCGCGCATCCAGGAGATGGAGCCGGTGCGGCGGCCGGCGGTGGTGGTCATCTCCGGCCACGGCACCATCGAGACGGCCGTGAAGGCCACCAAGCTGGGCGCGTTCGACTTCATCGAAAAGCCGCTATCGATCGAGAAGCTGACTGTCACGCTCAAGAACGCGCTCGAACGGCGCCGGCTGCTGCTCGAGAACGAGCGCCTCAAGGAAGAAGTCAAGTCGAAGTACCACATCATCGGCGAAAGCGTGCCGATGAAGGCTCTGCGCCAGCAGCTCGCGCTCATGGCCCCCACCAACGGCCGCGTGCTGATTTATGGCGAGAGCGGAACGGGCAAGGAGCTGGTTGCCCACGCCATCCACGCCCAGAGTTCCCGGGCGGAAGAGGCGTTCGTCGAAGTCAACTGCGCCGCCATCCCCGAAGAGCTGATCGAGAGCGAGGTGTTCGGGCACATCAAAGGCTCGTTCACCGGGGCGCACGAGGACAAGGTCGGAAAGTTCCAGAAGGCCGACGGCGGAACGATCTTCCTCGACGAGGTCGGCGACATGAGCCTCAAGACGCAGGCCAAGGTGCTGCGGGCGCTCGAAGAGCAGCGCTTCGAGCCGGTCGGCGCGGGCGCTTCGGTGCAGGTGGATGTGCGCGTGATCGCCGCCACCAACAAGAACCTCGAAGAGGAGATCGAGCGCGGCAATTTCCGCGAAGACCTTTTCTACCGCCTCAACGTGATTCCGTTCTCCGTTCCGCCGCTGCGCGAGCGCAAAGAAGACATACCGCTGCTGGTGAATTATTTCCTCGACGAGTTCACGGCCACTTACGGCCGCCGCCAGAAGGAGGTGACCGAGGAGGCCTACGCGGCGCTCCAGGACTACTCCTGGCCGGGCAACGTGCGCGAGCTGAAGAACCTGATCGAGCGCATCGTGATCATGAATCCGCAGGTGCGTATTGACGTCCGGCACCTGCCGCTGCCGCCCACCCGCCGTGCCGCCGAGATCGACCGCCGCAGCCTGCCCGAGTTCGCCAGCCTGCAAGAGGCCCGCAACGCCTACGAGCGCGAATACATCCTCAAGAAGCTCGAAGA
>DASQHK010000652.1:0-3628 GCA_035632135.1 Bryobacterales bacterium | reverse complement strand
TGAACCTCCGCTGGATCGCCGGCATGCTGGCCATGACGGCGCTGCCGCTGGCCGCCATCGTGATGTTTCGCCACGCGCCGGACGTGTGGAGCGTGAACCGGTATGGATATCAGAGCTACACATTTTGGGCGGTCACGCTGGGCGCGCTGCTGGATGCGGCGCTGGGGAGGATCGAGGCGCGGCGGCCGGGCAAGGGGCAGCGCGCGGCGCTGGCCGTGGCCGCTGCGGCCGTCTATTTCGCCGGACACCTGCTGATACTCGAGCGCAGCCGCGACGACTTGGAAAGACACGTGATCGCCTCGCGGGCGTTCTGGGTGGGATGGGACCGCGCGTTTCGCCTGGCGGCCGCGCACCGCGTCGAGATGGGCGCCCCGCTGGCGGCGCCGGCGATCGATCTGCCGGCGGGCATCAATGCTCAAACCGTGTTCGAGTTGTGCTACCCGCGAGGGCTGGCGGGGATCACCGAGCGGCCCGGAGACGCCGGAACGCTCCAGGAGCGGCGGGAGTTTCGGGAGGAAATTCTCCGCGCGCGGGAGACGCTGCCGGCGGCCATGCAGGCGCGGGTGCTCGTGCCGTGAAAAGATGTTAGAGTTGCGGCGATGGCGCTGACGGCGGGAACCAATCTGGGGCGTTATCGCGTCGTTTCACGCATCGGGGCGGGCGGCATGGGCGAGGTGTACCTGGCGGAAGATACGCAGCTCGACCGCCGCGTGGCGCTGAAGGTGCTGCCGGCCGAAGTTGCGCAGGACCCGGACCGCATGCGGCGGTTTGTGCAGGAGGCGAAGGCGGCCTCCGCGCTGAACCACCCGAATATCTGCGTAATTCACGAGATCGGGGAAGCCGACGGCGTGCGCTTCCTGGTGATGGAGTACGTGGAGGGCGTTCCGCTCAGCGACAAAGTGGGCGGGCGGCCGATGGCGACCGGCGAAATTCTCGACCTCGGCATCCAGATCGCTGACGCGCTCGAGGAGGCGCACGCCAAAGGGATCACCCACCGCGACATCAAGCCGGCGAACATTCTGATTACGCCGAAGGGGCAGGTGAAAGTGCTGGACTTCGGCCTGGCGAAGATGGGGGCGCCGCGAGGGCAGACCGCGAGCGAAGTGGCCACGCAAGCGATGACCGAGCCGGGGATGGTCATGGGCACCACGCGATACATGAGCCCGGAGCAGGCGCTGGGGAAAGACGTGGATCAGCGGTCGGACCTTTTTTCGCTGGGAGTGGCGCTCTACGAGATGGCGACGGGGAAGCAGCCGTTCACCGGGCCGACCACGGCGGTTCTGTTCGACGAGTTGCTGCACAAGACGCCGGAGCCTGCCGCGAGCGTGAACCCGGCGGTGCCGCCAAAGCTCGAGGAGATCATCAGCAAGGCGCTCGAGAAGGACCGCGACGTGCGCTACCAGACGGCGGCAGACCTGCGGGCGGATTTGAAGCGGCTGAAGCGAGATTTGGAGACGGGGAAGACGGCGGCGACGAGCGTCGCGGCTGCGGTGGCAGCGCCGGCGGCGACGCGACCGCGAGCGAAACGCTGGATCTGGCCTGTGGCGTCAGTGGGGCTGGCGGTGGCGGTGGGCGGGGCAGTGTGGTTTCTGCGGCCAGGACCAAGACCTCCGGCCGCGGCGCCAAGCACCGTCCCAGTCACGACCTACGCCGGGCTGGAAGTCGATCCCGCTTTTTCGCCCGACGGCCGCCAGATCGCCTTTGCCTGGAACGGGGAGAAGGAAGACAATTTGGACATCTATGTGAAGCGGGTCGATTCGGGCGCGCCGCTGCGGCTGACCACCGATCCTGCTTCCGACCGCGACCCGGTTTGGTCGCCGGACGGAGCTTATCTGGCATTCGTTCGGGAATCGGGAAAAGAGGGGGGCATCTACCTGGTTCCATCGCTGGGAGGTCCGGAGCGGCGGCTGACGGACGTAGCTCCTCCCAATGCGGCCTTTCGTTTCACCAAGCGGCTGGCGTGGTCGCCGGATGGAAAATGGCTGGCCGTGGCGGACGGCAGTGCAACCAGCTCGATGTTTCTGGTCTCGATGGAAACCGGCGAAAGGAAGAAGCTGACATCGCCCGAAAGCGGGCCCGGAGACTCTCAGCCGGCCTTTTCGGTGGATGGGCGAAAGCTGGCGTTTTCGCGCGTGCTCGCTGACGTGAGCAGGGAGTTGTATACCGTGCCGGTGAGCGGTGGGGAGGCAGCGCGACTCACGTTCGATGGCCGGTTTGCGATGAACCCGGTGTGGACACCAGACGGGGAGAGCATTCTGTTTGCCTCGAACCGTTCAGGGGCCTTCTTGATCTGGAAAGTCGCGGCCTCAGGAGGGACGCCGGAGCGGGCGAGCGCTGTGAGCGCCAACACAGCCAGCTTCTCGCTTTCGCCGCGAGGGGACCGGCTGGCTTACACGGATTCCTTTAGCGACACCAATATCTGGAAGGTCGAAGTTGGGGAGTCGAAGCGCGCGGCGGGCAGGCCAGTTGAGCTGATCGCCTCGACACGGGCGGACACGACGCCGCAGTTTTCCCCGGACGGCAAAAGGATCGCGTTCGCCTCCGGCCGCTCGGGGGCGGGGGAGATCTGGGTGTGCAATGCCAACGGGTCGAATGCCGTGCAATTGACGTCGTATCGCGGGCTGACGGTGGGCAGCCCGTGGTGGTCGCCGGACGGGAAGCGGATCGCGTACGACGCGCGGCCGGCGGGCAGCGCCGAGATCTTCGTGATGAACGCCGATGGAGGTCCGGCGCGGCAGCTCACGCATGAGCCCTCCGAAGACATCGTGCCGAGCTGGTCGCGGGACGGGCGGTGGATTTATTTTGCTTCCGACCGCAGCGGCTCCATGCAGATCTGGAGGATGACGCCGGACGGGGGCGCGCCGGCGCCGATCACCAAGACTGGCGCATTCGTCAGTCAGGAATCGCCGGATGGTAAGTATCTATACTATGCTAAGGGGCGCTCGGTGCCGGGGGTGTGGAGGATTCCGACCAGCGGAGGTCCAGAGGAGCCGGTGCTGGAACAGGTACAGGCTGGATTCGAAAGGCTGTGGGCGGTGGTGAGCGACGGCATTTACTTCATGCACCCCGGCGAGCCGCATCATCCGGTGATCAGCTTCTTCGACTTTGCGACGCGGCAGGCGAGGCCCGTGGCGACCCTGGAAAAAGACACGATTGGGGGGCCCGGAGGTCTGGCCGTATCGCCGGACGAGCGCACGATTCTCTACCCGCAAGTGGACCAGCAGGGGAGCGACATTCTGATGGTGGAGAATTTCCGGTGGAAATGACGCGGCGCGTATTTCTGGGGTCGGTGGCGGCCGCGGCCCTGGCTGAGAGCGGGCCGACGCGCTTCGAGATCGGCTGCCTGGCGCTGCCGTATCGCGACTTTTCCTTCGAGCGGGCGTGCGAGGGAATTGCGCGGGCGGGCTGCCGGTACGTCGGCTATGGAACCGAGCAGGAAAAGGTCATCGTGCCGGCGCTCGATGCCAGGCCGGCCGAGGCGGCGCGAGTGGCGGAGCGGGCGCGGAGCTTTGGCCTCGAGCCGCGTCTGATGTTCTCGCGGATCAACATTGCAGCGCCCGACGCGGTCGAAGGGCACCGGCGGCGGATCGCGCAGGCCGCCGCCAGCCGCATCCCGTACCTGCTAACC
>DASQHK010000651.1:0-1916 GCA_035632135.1 Bryobacterales bacterium | reverse complement strand
GCTTCCATCACGTGCGAATCGATGAGGTGGCCTTGCGCCTCGACAATCTCCTGAAACGTCATAACTTCCCAGTCTACCGTATCGCTTTCCAGGCCAGAAACAGCCCGTCGGGCGGCACATCTTCCCAATAAGAAATGAGTTCACTCGAAACCTCCGCGCAATGCCTTGCGAGCATACGCTCGAGGTCCCGCCGCCCGAACCATTTCTCCCACGCCGGTGTGGCCAGCGCTCCGCTCTTCTCGATGTTCTTGTCGATGATGACCAGCCTTCCGCCCGGCCGCGTAACCCGGCACATCTCCGCTACCGCCGCTTCAATCTCGACCGCGTGCTCGAGCGACTCGGTGGCGTACACCGCATCGAAGTGGGCGTCGGGGAACGGCAGATCGGTCATGACACCCTGCCTGGTGAGGATGCCTTCCGGCACGTAGCGCAGCATCTCGGCCGAGATGTCCAGCCCCCAGATTTCCGCTTGCGGATAGCGCTCTTTCAGAATGCGGGCGAAGCGCCCTTTGCCGCAGCCGACATCGAGCACGCGCTTGTGGCTCAGGTCGCCGACGAAATCGAGGATCAGCTTGACGTGATAGATGCGCGGGTCGATGGTCGAAGGAAAATGCTCTTCATCGGAGGAGTCGCGATCGAACGCCGCGCGAATCTTTTCCTGCATCGCCCGCAGCTCCCGCGCCGCGGCGGCAATTTCCTGCGCTACCGGATCGTTCGCCACCGCGGCCTTTCCCTTCCCGGCGCAGGCCGCCTCGATCCGCGCCGCCGCTTCCCTTTTCCCCCACGCACGCAGGACAAGTGCGACCTCACCGAGCGCGGTGGCGACTTCCGGCCCCGGCTCACGCGCCGCGCGCAAAGCTAGTCTTTCCGCCCGCTCCGCGGTCATTGCGCCGCCTCCGCTCCGGAACCTCTCGCGCGCCAGCATGCCGAGCGTCTTCAACACCGTTCTCCCCACCTGCATCTTCCCTGCCCCGAGCTTGCGATCGTAGCGCAGCACCATCGGCACTTCGCACATCTTTACGCCCGTACCGCGCAGCCGCAACAGGATCTCCGCCATGGCCGCAAAGCCTTTCTCGTGCAGCACACGCCCGGTCGAGCGCGCGAAGAGGCCGTGGAGCACTGCCGCCCGGTATGCTCGGAAGCCACACGTATAATCCCGCACGCCGGGAATCGGGTAGAGCAACTGAAACAGGACTCGCGCGCCAAAACTCATCAGCCGCCGCAGCGCGCTCAGACCCACCACCGCCGCGCCCGGCCGGTAACGCGAGGCGATCACCACGTCGCATCCTTCGCCCAGCCGCGCGACCATCTCCCGGATCAGCGCCGGCGGGTGCGTGCCGTCGGCGTCCATCGTCACTACCGCGTCTTCGGGCCGCGCGATCTGGGCCGCCCGCCGCAGCGCGTCCTCAATGGTCTCGCCCAGCCCGCGGTTCTCGGTATGCCGCACCACGTCGATCGCCATCTTCGACGACCATTCCCGGATCACGGCCGCGGTCCCGTCCGTGCTGCCGTCGTCCACGATGACGACCCTGCCATCGCAGCCGGCATCCAGCACGTCGCGCTGAAATGCTGCGAGCAGGCCGGGCAGGGCTTCCGCCTCGTTGTAAGCGGGCAGCGTGAGCAGGATTTGCATCTTCGAGACGGACGCGGTCTACGAGCGAACCCGGCAGCGTTCGAGCGCCTCTTCGTTGAGGTCGAGACCCAGGCCGGGGCCCTGGGGAACCACGATCTCGCCCTTCTCGAACGTGAAAAGGCTGTTGCTGTTGAGAATCTTCAGCGCCGGCGCCCACTCCTCCTCGGGCAGCAGCGGCGGGGTGATCAGCGCCAGCTCCTGCCACGGCGCCCCGTAGGAGGCGCTCGCCTGGAGCCACCCCGCGAGGCGCAGTCCCATTGCTCCGTGCTGGATGCAGGGCTTG
>DASQHK010000650.1:0-6186 GCA_035632135.1 Bryobacterales bacterium | reverse complement strand
CGCCGGTCGTACTGGGCCTGAGCACTTCCAACATCGCCGTCATCCCGACCGTGGACGCGAACGGCGTTCCCCACCGCGTTACGGTCGAGATCGATCCGGTCAGCGGCTTCCAGATCCCCAGCGGCGTGGGGGGCGTCTTTGCCGCGTTCACGCTGATCGGGAAGCCGGCGTGCAGTTTTGAGTACCAGGGCCGCTATACAGTTCCATGACTGCGAGGGACCACCATGCCACGCCACATTGCAGACACTCGTAAAGCCGGAAGGAAAGGCAGCGCTTTCGTGGAGGGGGCGCTGGTGCTGGGCATCGTGCTGTTCACCCTGATCGGCATCGTGGACGTGGGCCAGGTATTGGTGATGCACCAGGGAATCGTGGAGCGGGTGCGCGCCGGAGCCCGCTATGCGGTGGTGAACCCCTATGACACGAACGCCATCACCAACGTGGTGCTTTACAACACGCCCACGCCGGCCTCGGGGTCCAAGCCGCTGCTGAACCTGGATGCCAGCCTGGTGACGGTGAACAGTTACAACCCCTTGACGCCGGAAGCGCGCATCGAAGTGCGGGTGGATAACTACCCCTTCTACTTCTTTTCGCCGCTGATCGCCGGCCGGTATACGGCGCGGCCGATCGTGGCCGACATACCGGTGGAGGGGCAGGGCGCCAGCATTTCGTCGAGCTTTTGAAGAGGCCATCTCACCGCAGAGGACGCAACGAGCGCAGAGAGATTGGCGAGCCAGCGGGACGGCTCAGGCGCTTGATCCTCTCTTCAGGTACTGCCGCAGCACGCGCAGGCCGTCGGGGGTGAAGGGCTGGGAGCCGGCGAGGCGCAGAATCTCTTCGACCGGCAGGAAGCGGCCGCTCGCGACCTCTTCGGCTTGCAAGACCACCGGGCCGTCATACACGCACGAGTAGACGCGTCCCCAAAGGCGCACCGCCTCGTCTTCAAAGTAGAGGTCGAAAAGCGGGTGGAGCGGGACGCCGCGAACGCCCATCTCTTCTTCGATTTCGCGCCGGGCGCTCTGGTCGTAGTCTTCCCCGGCCAGCACCACGCCGCCGGCGGTGGGATCGTAGCGGCCGGGGTAGACGTCTTTGGTCTCTGTGCGCTTCTGGAGGAACAGCTCGCCCTGTGAGTTGAACACCAGGATGTAGCAGGCGCGATGCAGGGCGCGGCTCGCCCGCATCTCGCGCCGCGTGGCGGAGCCGACCACGCGGTTCTGCTCATCCACGATGGCGACGATTTCGTCGGCGGCGCCCATCTTCGGCGGGAAGGCGCTATCCGGTGTACCCGCAGACGCCCACGCGGGGCGAGTTGACCACCGGCAGAACGCAGCGATTTACTGCGCCATGCTACCATACCCCGGTGCGCCATCTTGCCTTGCTTGCTCTGCCCCTCGCGGCCATGGCCGCTGCGCAGCCATTGCCTCATTACGACATCTATCGCGCTTCGTCGCCCATCGTCATCGACGCCAAGCTGGATGAGCCGGCCTGGCAGCAGGCCCCGCCAGTGGGGGATTTTCACTTCAACTGGTGGAAGGAAGGCGAGAAGGAGCCGACCGTCGCCAAGATGCTGTGGGACGATCACAACCTTTACGTCGGCTACTACTGCCATGACCGGCACATCTCGGCGTTCGTCACCGAGCGCCACGGGCCGGTGTCGAACGACGATTGCGTGGAGATTTTTCTCTCGCCTAACCCCAACAAGGTCACCAACTACTACACGTTCGAGATCAACGTCATCGGCGCCATGCTCAACCGCTGCATCACCGACTGGTGGACCGGCCCGCCCAACTGGGAGCCGCTGGGCGTTCGCTACCGGTCCACATATTATGGGATGCCGAAGAAGGAAGAATCGCCCGACGATGACCACTGGATCCTCGAGATGGCCATTCCCTTCGCCAACTTCGCCCACGACGCCGCGCACACGCCCCCGCACGACGGCGACCAGTGGCGGCTCAACCTGAACCGTGACGGCGGCCTTACCAACCCGCAATTCAGCACGTGGTCGCCGATCCCACCGACGACCCATTCCTTTCACACCCCACAAGCCTTTGGCTGGGTTCGGTTTATAAATCACCCGCCGCACCTAACCGCCGGGCACGCGAGCCAGTCTAAGTAAAGCGGATGGAAGAAAGCGACGGAGCGGCAGTCGCCCGGGCGCGAGCCGGCGACGAGGACGGCTTTCGTGTCCTGGTCGAGCGCCACAGCCGCAGCATCTTCCGCCTGGCCTATCGCATGACCGGAAACGAGCACGACGCGGAAGACGTGGTGCAGGAGACGTTCCTGCGGGCTTACAAGCGCCTGGACCGGTTCGAGGAGCGGTCGAGCTTCAACACGTGGCTCTATCGGATCGCCAGCAACTGTGCGCTCGACCTGATGCGCGCCCGGCAGCGGGAGGAGGAGCGGCGCGAGCCGGCCGGACGCAGGGCGTCGGCGGAAGATTATGCGGCGGCGATGCTGGCGTTTCCGGCTGACGGCCCCACGCCGGAGCGGCTGGCGTTTTCGAGCGAGGTGCGGCAGAGGGTGGCGGCGGCGCTCGAGGAGCTGAGCCCCATGGAGCGGGCCGCGTTCGTGCTGCGGCATTTCGAGGGCATGTCGATTGAAGAGATCGGCCGCGCGCTCGATCGCCACGCCGACGCCGCCAAGAACTGCGTGTTCCGGGCGGTGCACAAGCTGCGGCGGGCGCTCGAGCCGGTCGTGAGTTCGACAAAATGCAACACCTGACGGAAGACCAACTCGTTCTGTACTACTACGGCGAGGTCGGCGACCGGGCGGCGCGCGGGGAGATGGAGGAGCACCTCGCTGCCTGTGACGCCTGCCGGGCGAGCTACCAGGGCTTGCAGGAAGCGCTGGCGGCGGTGGAGGCGGCGCCGGTTCCCGAGCCGCTGGAGCCTTACGGCGCGCTGGTGTGGCAGAGGCTCGAGCCGCAGCTTCCGAAGAGGGGCGGCTCGCGATGGAGTGGAATTTTCGAATGGAGACGGTGGGCCGCGGCAGGGGCGATGGCGGCGCTGGTGACGGCGGCGTTTCTGGCGGGGCGGTTCTGGCCTCGGCCGCCGGGCCCGCGCGGCGGCGCGCAGCAAGCCGCCGCCAACGCGAGCGACGTTCACGAGCGCATCCTGCTGGTGGCGGTCGGCGATCACCTGGAGCGCTCGCAGATGGTGCTGATTGAACTGGCCAATGCCAGAGGCACGGGGCCGGTGGACATCTCGGCCGAGCAGCAGCGCGCCGAGGACCTGCTCGACTCGAACCGGCTCTATCGGCAGACGGCGGCGAGCGCGGGTGAAGCAGGCATGGCCAGCGTGCTGGACGATCTGGAGCGCGTGCTGCTCGAAATTGCACACAGCCCGTCGCAGATCTCCGCGCAGGAGCTGGACGAGCTGCGCCGGCGGATCGAAAGCCAGGGAATCCTGTTCAAGGTGCGGGTGATCGGGTCGAACGTGCGGGCGCGCGAGCAGGAAGCAGAGGGGTCAGCGAGGCGGGGACGATTGTAAGGCTGGAGGAAACATGAGAGTCGTGTCGAAGGTTGCATTGGCAATGGGCGCATTGCTGCTGGCCGCCGGGCCCGCGCGGCCGCAGGACCCGCAGGCCGAAGCGGAACGCAAGCGCGAGACGATCGAGCGGGAGCGTGAAGCCGCTAGAGCTCGCGCGCGGGCGGAGAGGGATCGCCAGCGCGCGGAAAGCGAACGCGGCCATGGGCGCGAGGAGCACAGCTACCAGCGCGGACTGCACGCCCTCGACGAGCGCCAGTGGGACAGCGCGATCCAGACCTTCGATGAAGTCGCCAAGCTGGGCGGCTCGCGCGCCGATGGGGCGCTTTACTGGAAAGCCTACGCCCAGAACAAGCTCGGCAAGCGCGACGACGCTCTGGCGACGCTGGGCGCGCTCGCGAAATCATTCCCCAGCAGCCGGTGGCTCAACGACGCCAAAGCCCTGGAGGTGGAAGTGCGGCAGGCCGCCGGCCAGCCGGTGACGCCGGAAAGCGAGAGCGACGAAGACCTGAAGCTCTATGCCCTGAACAGCCTGGCCCACTCCGATCCAGAGCGCGCGGTGCCGATGCTCCAGAAAATCCTGCAGGGCAGCTACTCGCCCCGGCTAAAAGAGCGGGCGCTGTTTGTGCTGAGCCAGAGCAATTCGGCGCAGGCGCGGGACATCCTTGTGCAGGTAGCGCGCGGGCAGTCGAATCCCGACGTGCAGATGAAGGCGGTGCAGAATCTCGGCATGATGGGCGGGAAGGAAGGCCGGCAGGTGCTGGCTGATCTCTATGGCTCATCGAGCGATGTAAACATCAAGCGCGCCATCCTGCGCAGCTTCATGGCAGGAGGCGACCGGGACCGCGTGGTGGCGGCGGCCAAGTCCGAGCAGAATCCGGAGCTGCGCCGCCAGGCCATTGAAGAGCTGGGGGCGATGGGCGCGCAAGACCAGGTGTGGCAGCTCTACGGCGCAGAGACCTCCCCGGAAGTGAAGCGGACGCTGATCCAGGCGCTGTTCATGGGAGGGAGCACCGACAAGCTGGTCGAGGTGGCGCGCAGCGACAAAGATCCCAATCTGCGCCGCGACGCCATCCGCATGCTCGGGATGATGGGACGCCGGAAGGGCGGCGACAAGTCAGCCACTGACGTGCTGCCGTCGCTTTACGCGAGTGAAACTGATCCCGCTATCCGCAGGGAGGTGCTCAACGCTTTGTTCCTGGCGGGGAACGCCAAGGCGCTGATCGACATCGCCCGTAAGGAGACCGACCCCTCGCTCAAGAAATCAGTCGTCGAGAGGATCGGCATGATGAAGTCGAAAGAGGCCACGGACTTCATGGTGGAGATTCTGAACAAATGACGAAAGCACTGACGCTGTTCCTGGTTGCGGCCGCCGCCGCCGCGCAGCAGCCGCGAATCACGAACGCGAAGCTTGAAACGCGCTCGGCCGCAGCGGGGCTCGAGCCGCAGTTCCAGGCGCTGGTGAAAGCGCAAAGCGCGCCGGCGTGGATCGGCTACGCGGTCCCAATGGTCGCCGGCCAGGGGCAGATGTGCTGCTGGAGTTCCGAGAATTGCTGCGGCGGCTGCTCGCTCGAAGGCGAAGGGACCGGCGCCGCCGTCCAGCAGCCGGCCAATGCGGGTCCGGTGCGCCTCGAGGGACCCGATCACCTGGTGGTCCTGTTTCGCGTCGAGCAGCAGCGTGTGGAAAAGATTCGCAACTTCTCGCCGGACTGCGCGCTTGACGCCGGCGGCCTGCCGTTCTACTGGCTCACCGACGTGCGCCCCGCCGAGAGCATCGTGGTTTTGGCTTCGTTTGCCACCGCAAGGGAGAATGAGCCGCGCGAGCGCCGCCGATTGAGCGATCGCGCAGTTCGCTCAATCGCCCTGCACGCAGATGCGGCGGCCGACAAGGCTCTCGAGCAGTTCGTAGCTGCCAATCAGCCCGAGGAGTTGCGGTCGCGTACGACGTTCTGGCTGGGCGCGGCGCGCGGCCGGCATGGCTTCGAGGTGCTCCAGCGCCTGCTGCGCGACGACCCGAGCGAACGTGTCCGCGAGCAGGCTGTCTTCGCGCTCTCAGTGAGCAAGCAGCCGGAAGCGGTGGACGCCATTCTCGGCGTGGCCCGCAACGACAAGAGCCCGCACGTGCGCGGCCGGGCGCTGTTCTGGCTGGCCAACAAAGCTGGCAACAAGGCTGCGGGAGCGATCACCGACGCCATCGCCAATGATCCCGACACGGCCGTAAAGAAACAGGCGGTTTTCGCGCTGAGCCGGCTTCCCAAAGATGACAGCATCCGTCTACTGATCCAGGTCGCGCGAACGAACCGCAACCCGGTGGTTCGCAAGCAGGCCATGTTCTGGCTCGGCCAGTCGCGCGACCCGCGGGCGCTGGATTTCTTCGCCGAAGTCCTGAGCCATTAGATTTTTCACCGCAGAGGACGCAGAGAGCATAGAGGAAACAAAGAGTTTTCCCGGGTTTCCTCTGTGTTCTCTGCGTCCTCTGTGGTGAATTTTCCGGGGAGGAACGGAACCCACGGGCACGCAAATCCGTAGAGAGTCAGGAAGGAGACTTCATGAATAACGGCCAGCCGCTGATCCGCCTGGAAGGTGTCACCAAAGTTTTCATCACCGACGAAGTCGAGACGCACGCCCTGGCGGGCATCCAGATGGAGATCCGCAAGGGCGAGTACATCTCGATTGCCGGGCCTTCCGGCTGCGGCAAATCCAC